>JANOPR010000392.1:0-4091 GCA_031421955.1 Burkholderiales bacterium | reverse complement strand
GTTCACCGCCTTGGCCGCGGCCGCCCAGGCCTGGATCGGCTCGACGCAGTCGGCGAGTTTCATCGCCGTCTCGGCGCCGATGGCGCCGCCCGTCGTCAGGCCCATGTGGCAGACCACGATGTCGGCGCCGGCCCGGGCCATGTCGCGCGCGTTGTCCTGGCTGAATACATAGGGCGTGGTCAGCAGGTCCATCTTGTGCGCGCGCTCGATGATTTCGACTTCGAGGCCGTAGCTCATGCCGGTCTCCTCGAGGTTGGCGCGCATCGTGCCGTCGATCAGGCCCACGGTCGGGAAGTTCTGGATGCCCGAGAAGCCCAGGTCGATCAGGCGGCGCAGGAAGGGGTCGGGGATCATGAACGGGTCGGTGCCGTTCACGCCGGCCAGCACCGGCGTGTGTTTCACCACCGGCAGCACCTCATGCGCCATCTCGCAGACGATCTCGTTGGCGTTGCCGTAGGCCATCAGGCCGGCCAGCGAGCCGCGCCCGGCCATGCGGTAGCGGCCCGAGTTGTAGATCACGATCAGGTCGATGCCGCCGGCTTCTTCGCACTTGGCCGACAGGCCCGTGCCGGCGCCGCCGCCGATCAGGGGCTGGCCCTTGGCGATCTTGGCGCGAAAGCGCTCCAGCAGGGTCTTGCGGTCGATGCGCGCCATAGGTCGTCCCTGTCGTGTGTGTCGGTTCAGGCGCGCCGCGCGCCGACGGCGGCGCTGGACACTTCGTGCCAGGCGGCCACCAGCGCATCGGCGAAGGCCTCGTCGTTGATGTGCAGCGCCAAGCGCTGCAGGCGGTGCGCAGAAGTGGGTCTGAAGTTCTGCTCGATGGCGTCGAACAGTGCACGGTTGGCTTGCGGGTCATGGAAGGGTTGGCCGGGCTTGTCGATGGCCGACACGCCGCCTTCGGGGATCAGGAATCGCACCGGCCCGCGCATCGCGTTCAATTTACCGGCGATGAACTCGCCGATCGCGCGGCACTCGTCGGCCGTCGTGCGCATCAGCGTGATCGTCGGGTTGTGGCGGTACAGCGTACGGCCCTTGAAGCGCTCGGGCACGCTGTCCCAGACGCCGAAGTTCACCATGTCCAGGGCTCCGCACGATCCGACATAGGGAACGGCATGCCGCGCGAAAACGTCCATGCGGTCCGGTCCGGCCGAGAGCACACCACCGACGATTTCGTCGGCGACTTCAGTCGTCGAGACATCGATCACGCCGGCCAGCAAGCCCGAGTCGGCGAGCTTCTCCATCGACTGCCCGCCCACGCCGGTGGCATGGAACACCAGGCAGTCGTAGCGCTCGCCTAGACGCTTCGTGACGGCCTGCACGCAGGGCGTGGTGACGCCGAACATGGTCAGCCCCAGCGCCGGTTTGTTGTTCGCGGTTTCCGTGATCGGGTGGGCCATCATGCCGGCCAGGGCATGGGCCGCATTGCCCAGCACCTTCTCGCTGATGCGGTTGATGCCCTGCACATCCGTCACCGAGTACATCATGCAGATGTCGCTCGGCCCGACGTAGGGCCGCGTGTCGCCGCTGGCCACAGTGGAGACCATCACCTTGGGCACGCCGATCGGCAGCGTGCGCATCGCCGGTGTGGCCAGCGAGGTGCCGCCCGAGCCTCCGGCGGCGATGATGCCGCCGACATCGCGCCGCGTCTGGATGTAGCGCTCGAACGCAATGGCCATCGCGCTGACCGCGCTGCCGCGGTCGTTGGTGAACACCGCGGCTTCGCCCTGCGGGTGGTGGCGCGCCACCTCGCGTGGGTGCACGCTGGCCGACGACGACTGGCCCGACGTCGCCAGATCCACCGTGATCACGCGCAGACCGCGCCGCTCCAGGCACTGGCGCAGGTACTGCAATTCGCGCGACTTGGTGTCAAAGGTGCCCGCGACGTAGGCCGCGCGGCCGCTGCTGGCGGCCACCGGAAAGTCGAACAGCTGCGCCGAAGCCGGCGCGTTTGGGGCCCGAGGCGCAGGCGCTGCAAACTCACGGCTGACCGGCGCCAGCGCGGCATCGGCCGTGCCGGCGTTCCAGCGGTTCAAGCCGCTGGTTCTGCGCGGCGCCAGAGCGTCGAGGGTGGGCGCACCGTCGCCATGGGCGCGACGCACGGTCAGCACCTGGGTCGGCGGCTGCGGCTCGGCAATGGGCGCCGTGTCGGCAGCGCCCGGCTCTTCGTCGTACCCGCCCGATCGCACGCCGAGCAAGCGCTCCTGCAAGCCACGGTCGGCGGCCAGCTCGGCAGCGGGCATCTGCATGGCCAGCCGGCCATTGACCATCACGCCGATGTTGTCGGCCACGTCGATCGCCACGCCCAGGTTCTGCTCGATCAGCAGCACCGCGATGTCGGATTCGGCAGCCAGTTCGCGCAAGGTCCTTGCCACGTGCTCGACGATGACCGGCGCCAGGCCCTCGGTCGGCTCGTCCATCACCAGCAGGCGCGGCTCGAGCAGCAGCGCGCGACCAATGGCCAGCATCTGCTGCTCGCCGCCCGAGAGTTGACCGCCGCCGTGGCCCTTGCGCTCGGCCAGGCGCGGGAACATCGAATACACGCGGTCGATCTCGCGTCGATGCCTGGCCACCAGGCGCAAGGTCTCGTCGACGGTCAGCGACGGCCAGACGCGCCGGCCCTGGGGCACATAGGCAATGCCACGCTGGGTGATCTTGTTCGGCGCCATGCCGAGGATTTCTTCGCCGGCCAGCTTGACACTGCCCCCGGCCTTGATCAGACCAGTGATCGCGTTGCACAGCGTGGTCTTGCCCATGCCGTTGCGGCCGACGATGCCGAGCACGCCATGGGCCAGCTCGAAGCTGACGCTTTGCAAGGCATGGGCACGGCCGTAATAGACGTCCAGGCCGTCGACCACCAGCATCGGGCCGGTGCCCTTGACACCGCTGTCGCGATCGCGCCCCAGCCAGGCCATCAGTGCTTGCTCCCCATGTAGATGGCTTGCACCTGGGCGTCGTTCTCGATCTCGCCGGGCGTGCCGTGCTTGAGCACGCGCCCGTTGTGCATCACCGTCACGCGCTCGACCACGCGCAAGGCGATGTCCAGATCGTGCTCGATCAGGACATAGCTCATGTGCGCCGGCAGCGAGCGCAGCAGCGCCACCAGTTCGCGCCGCTCGGCGGGCGACAGCCCGGCCGCCGGCTCGTCGAAGAGGATCAAACGCGGGGCGCCGGCCAGCGCCATGCCGATCTCCAGCTGACGCTGTTGGCCATGGGCCAGGTTGGCCACCACCTCGTCGGCGATATGCGTCAGGCGGGCGCGGTCGAGCAGGTCTTCGGTGGCCATGCGCGAGGCATGGCTGGCACGCGGGCGCAGGAAACTGAAGCGGCCGTTGGCCACACCGCGCACGGCGAGGAACACGTTGTCGCGAACGCTCAGCTCACGAAACAGCAGCGAGGACTGGTAGGTGCGCCGCAAGCCCTTGCGGATGCGCTCATGCGGCGGCAGTTCGGTGATGTCCTCGCCGAAAAAATGGATCTGCCCGGCAGTGGGCGGAAAGTCGCCCGTGATGGCGTTGAAGAGCGTGGTCTTGCCCGCCCCGTTGGAGCCGAGGATGGCGTACTTCTGACCCGCGGCCACCGTCACCGACACATCGTCCACGGCGCGCAAGGCGCCGAAGGCGCGCGTGACATTGCTGAGCACCAACGCATCGTTGGAGGCCAGCGGCGTGCGCGTAGCCGCGCGCACCTCGGCACGCGCGGCACGGATCGGCTCGAGTCGACTCAGCGTCGCCATGATGCAAACGTCTGACCGAGTGAACGCGGCGGATCCGGCTCCGCCGGTCCACTCGCGTCGCCCCCCCGGGGGGGAGCGGCGTCAGCCGCTTCGGGGGGGATCCCGGTCACGGGCAGGCGGGCACGTCGCGCGAGCCCATCTGGAAGTCTTCCTTCTTCATGCCCAGCATCTGGTCGATGTTGTCGACCTTGCGGTGTACCTTGTTGGACAGATTGCCCTGCGCGTCCTTCGTCACTTCGGTGACGAAGGTGGTGCCGATGGCCTGGCGGTTGGCGTCCAGTCGCACGTCACCGGTGGGCGTCTTCAGCACCATCTTCGACAGTGCCTCGCGGTACTTGACCTGGCCGCCCGACAGATC
>JANOPR010000391.1:0-1617 GCA_031421955.1 Burkholderiales bacterium | reverse complement strand
GCCCGAGTGGTTGCGCGGCCTGCACACCTGGCAACGGCATGCCGCCGCAGCGCGGCAAGGCCCGCCGATGTTGATCAGCGCCGCGCCTGGCATCAGCAGTTTCAGGGTGTCGGGCTGGCCCACTGGAGGGACGCGCTGCGGGCGCTGGTGCGGGTGGATTAACGAAGCGTCGGCCGCCGAAACGCACCGTGGCAGGCGGGCCCGGGATAATCACCCGCGTGCTCTGTGCCACCCGCCTGCCGCTGTATCTCGATCTGATCCGCTGGGACCGCCCTGCCGGTTGGCTGCTGCTGCTGTGGCCCACGCTATCCGCGCTGTGGATCGCCGCCGATGGCTTTCCGGGCTGGCATCTGCTGCTCGTATTCGTGCTCGGCACGGTGTTGATGCGCAGCGCCGGCTGCTGCATCAACGACATCGCAGACCGCGAGTTCGACCGGCATGTCAAACGCACCGCGCAGCGTCCGGTGACGAGCGGCGCGCTGGCCGTCAGGGAAGCGCTGGCGCTCGGCGCCGTGCTGGCCCTTGTGGCCTTCGCCCTGGTGCTCACCACCAACGCGCCGACGATCCTGCTGTCCTTGGCGGCGCTGGCGATCACGCTGGCCTACCCCTATGCCAAGCGCCTCGTGTCGATGCCGCAGGCCGTGCTCGGCGTGGCCTTCAGCTTCGGCATCCCGATGGCCTTTGCCGCGGTGCACGGCGGCAACGAGTGGTCGGTCGAGGCCCTGCGCGCCGCGCTGCCGTGGCCGGCCTGGGCCCTGCTGGCGGGCAACCTGTTCTGGGTGCTGGCCTACGACACCGAGTACGCGATGGTGGACCGCGACGACGACCTGCTGGTCGGCATCCAGACCTCGGCGATCACGCTCGGGCGCTTCGATGTCGCCATCGTGATGGCTTTCTATGCGGTCTACCTGCTGTCGTGGGCCCTGCTGGGCCGTGCGCTGGGCCTGGGCGGCTGGTACCTGGCCGGCATTGCGGTGGCGGCGGCGCAGGCGCTGTGGCACTTCAGGCTGATCCGCGGGCGCACGCGCGAGGGCTGCTTCAAGGCCTTTCGCCTGAATCACTGGCTCGGCTTCGCGGTCTTCGCCGGTGTCGCCGCCGACCTGGCGTTGCGCTGATCAGGTACCGAATTCGTCGCCGAGTTCGCGCGCTCTACTCTCGGCCGCGCGCAGTGCGCGCACGATCGACTCTTGCAGCCTGTCGGCGCGCATTGATTCGAGCGCCGCGAACGTGGTCCCGCCCTTGGACGTGACGCGCTCGCGCAGGGTGGCCGGCGACTCGTCGCTCTGCATCGCCAAGGCCGTCGCGCCGGCGAAGGTGGCCTCGGCCAGGCGCCGCCCCTGCTCGCGCGTCAGGCCCATCTGCTCGGCGGCGTCGATCATGGCTTCGATGAAGTAGAAGACATAGGCCGGGCCCGAGCCCGATAGCGCCGTCACCGCGTCCAGATCGCTCTCGCGCCCGACCCACAACGTGGCGCCGGTCGGCGCGAGCACGCGCTCGACCTCGGCGCGCTCGGCCGCGTTCACCTCGGGCCGCGCATACAGCCCGGCGATGCCCTGTCCGATCAGGGCCGGCGTGTTCGGCATCGCGCGCACGACGCGCTGGCTGCCGGTGGCCTGG
>JANOPR010000390.1:0-3200 GCA_031421955.1 Burkholderiales bacterium | reverse complement strand
GTCCTTGACCGAATCGGCGATCGCGCCGATATCGCTCTGCTGCATGATGAGCGACTCGTGCCCCATCAGGCCGAAGCTCGGCGTGTAGGCGTGGCTGAGGTCGGCAGCATGCGACATGGACGACAGGGCCCCTGCCCCGTCGGGATCCGCCGCCTCATAGCGCAGCAGCTTGCCCTTGTTGAAGCGACCCTCCGGGTCCACACGGCGCTTGTAGTCGGCAAAGCCGCTCAGCTCGGCATCTGTCAGGAACTCGAGCTTGGTGATGCCGATGCCGTGCTCACCTGAGATCACGCCGCCCAGGCTGCGCGCCAGGGCCATGATGCGCACGACGGCCGCGTGCGCCGCCTGCAACATCGGGTAGTTGTCGCTGTTGACCGGGATGTTGGTGTGCACATTGCCGTCACCGGCGTGCATGTGCAGCGCCACCCAGACGCGGCCACGCAGGACTTGCCTGTGGATGCGGCGGCACTCCTCCAACAAAGGGACGAAGGCAGCCCCGGCGAAGAGTTCCTGCAGAGGCTTCAAGAGCTGCGTCTTCCATGACGCGCGCAACCGGGCGTCTTGCAGCAATGCGAAGAAAGTGTCGCCACCGCGCTCGGCCTGCGCCGCATCGAGTCCGGCCAGCCAGCCCGACCACAGTGCGCGCACCTCGGCCAGCAGGGCCAAGGCCTGTTGCACGCGGTCCTCGAGCAGTTCGGCACTTGGAATCTCGCCGGCATCGTCGCCCTTGCCCAGCGGCAGCGAACTGCGCGCAAAGAAGCCCACCAGTGCATCGACGAGCTCAAGCTTGTTGCGCAAGCTCAACTCGATATTGATGCGCTCGATGCCGTTGGTGTACGCGCCCATGCGTTCGAGCGGAATCACCACGTCTTCGTTGATCTTGAAGGCGTTGGTGTGCTTGGCGATGGCCGCCGTGCGCTTGCGGTCGAGCCAGAATTTCTTGCGCGCGTCAGCACTGACCGCGACAAAACCCTCGCCGGCACGGCTGTTGGCAATCCGCACGACCTCGCTGGTGGCCAGCGCCACCGCGTTCTCGTCGTCACCGACGATGTCACCTACCAACACCATCTTGGGCAGGCCATTGCCCTGCGCCTGCGCCGCGCGCTTGCTCTTTGTGGCATACCCGACCGCCTTCAGGTAGCGCTGGTCGAGGTGCTCCAGCCCGGCGAGCTGGACGTCGCGGCGTGCAAACAGCATGTCCTTGATCTCGACGATGCTGGGCACCGCGTCCTTGGCGTTGCCAAAGAATTCCAGGCACACCGTGCGCACATGCTGTGGCATGCGGTGCACGATCCAGCGCGCACTCGTGATCAGGCCGTCACAGCCTTCCTTCTGGATGCCGGGCAGGCCGGCGAGGAACTTGTCGGTGACGTCCTTGCCCAGCCCTTCCTTGCGGAACGTGCGGCCCGGGATGTCCAGGCGCTCGGTGCGCTCGAGCTTGTTGCCACTCGCGTCGAAGTACTTGAGTTCGAAGCTGGCGACCTCGGCGTCGTGGATCTTGCCCAGGTTGTGGTCCAGCCGCGTGACCTCGAGCCACTTGGCCTCGGGCGTGACCATGCGCCAGCTGGCCAGGTTGTCCAACGCCGTGCCCCACAGCACGGCCTTCTTGCCGCCGGCGTTCATCGCGATGTTTCCGCCGATGCAGCTGGCCTCGGCCGACGTTGGGTCAACTGCGAATTCGAAGCCGGCACGTTCGGCGGCGTCGGCCACCCGTTGCGTGACCACGCCCGCCTCGGTCCAGACCGTGGCCACCGGCTCGGCCAAACCAGGCAGGGCCAGCATCTCGACCTCGCTCATGGCTTCGAGCTTTTCGGTGTTGATGACTGCGCTCTTCCAGGTCAGCGGCACGGCGCCGCCGGTGTAGCCGGTGCCGCCGCCGCGCGGGATGATCGTCAGGCCCAGTTCGATGCAGCCTTTGACCAGCCGCGCCATCTTGGCTTCGCTGTCGGGCGTGAGCACCACGAAGGGCATTTCGATGCGCCAGTCGGTGGCATCGGTGACATGCGAGACCCGCGAGAGGCCGTCGAACTTGATGTTGTCCTTGGCCGTGCAGCGACCGAGCACGCGGCGCGTCTGCTTGCGCAAGTCCCACACCGCGCGAAAGTGCGCGGCAAAACGCTCGACGGCCGCCCGCGCGGCGGCCAGCAATTCGCCGACCATTTCATCGCGGGGTGTCGCGTCGCCCTGGGTGCGGCGCTTCTCGACCTCGCCGAGGCGATGGTGGAGGGCTTCGATCAACTGCGCGCGGCGCTTCGGATTGTCGAGCAGGTCGTCTTCGAGGTACGGGTTGCGCTGCACCACCCAGATGTCGCCCAACACCTCGTAGAGCATGCGCGCCGAGCGGCCGGTGCGGCGCTCTGCGCGCAACCGGGCAAGGATCTCCCAGGCACGCTCGCCCAGCAGTCGGCGCACGATCTCGCGGTCCGAGAACGAGGTGTAGTTGTACGGGATCTCGCGCAACCGCGGCACAGCCAAGGCGTCGGCTTCGTCACCGGCAACATTGCCAAGACGCAGGGGCAGGGGGGCGTTCATTGAGTCCGGGCGCGTGGCGGCGTCGCGCCCGTGGCAAAGGGTGAGCGGCAATCGTACCGCAGCGCAGCATTACACTTGGCTGATACGCAGATTGCGCAGCGCGCGCGGGGTATTCCCCGTTGCCCGCACCCCCGTTCCATGACAAAAACGGAGGTTGTCGCAAGTACCACTCGCTCGGTCACGAATCACGCGTCAGCGTGCAACCACTTAACCTCACGGAGCCGTCCTCATGAAACTGCACTCTCTCGCTCTCGCGTCGGTTCTGTCGCTCGGCGCCGCATCGGCGCAGGCGCAGGTCGAAATCCAATGGTGGCACTCGATGCCCGGCGCCCTGGGCGAATGGGTCAACGACCTGGCCAAGGATTTCAACGCCAGCCAGAAGGACTACAAGGTCGTAACGACCTTCAAGGGCAGCTACGACGAGTCGATGACGGCCGCCATCGCTGCGTTCCGCTCCGGCAACGCGCCGCATGTCCTGCAGGTCTTCGAAGTCGGTACCGCCACCATGATGGCCAGCAAGGGCGCCATCGTGCCGGTGACCAAAATCATGAAGGACGCCGGCCTGAAGTTCGACCCCAAGGCTTACGTGGAAGCGGTGGCGGGCTACTACACCGCGCCGAACGGCGACATGATGAGCTTCCCGTTCAACAGCTCGACGCCGGTCTTCC
>JANOPR010000389.1:0-3222 GCA_031421955.1 Burkholderiales bacterium | reverse complement strand
GCGCCGCGCGAGTGGCGCGGCGGCAATTCGATGCACACGCGCAACCTGCGCTGCATGCACGACGCGCCGCAGGATGTGCTGACCGAGGCCTACCCGGAAGAGGACTTCTGGCAGGACTTGCGCAAGGTCACCGGCGGTCGTACCGACGAGCGGCTGGCGCGCATCGCGATTCGCGACTCGGCAAGCTGCCGCGACTGGATGCGCCGCCATGGCGTGTTTTTTCAGCCCTCGCTGTCGGGCACGCTGCACCTGTCCCGCACGAATGCGTTTTTCATGGGTGGCGGCAAGGCGCTCGTCAACGCCTATTACCGCAGTGCCCAAGCCCTCGGGGTGCAGATCCGCTACGGCGCAACGGTCGACCGGATCGAGCTCGACGGCTCGCGCTTCGCCGCCGCCCGGATCGGTACCGAGCGCATCCAGGCACGCAGCTGCGTCGTGGCCAGCGGCGGCTTCGAGTCCAATCTCGACTGGTTGCGCCAGGCCTGGGGCCAGGACGACGAAGGCGCCTGGATTGCCGACAACTTCGCCATCCGCGGCACGCGCTTCAACCAGGGCGTGCTGTTGAAGGACCTGATCGCGCAGGGCGCCGATGCCGTCGGCGACCCGACGCAGGCGCACATGGTGGCCATCGACGCGCGCGCGCCGCTCTACGACGGCGGTATCTGCACGCGTGTGGACTGCGTGTCGCTGGGCATCGTCGTGAATCGGGAGGGTCTGCGCTTCTACGACGAGGGCGAAGATTTCTGGCCCAAGCGCTATGCCATCTGGGGCCGGCTGGTGGCGCAGCAGCCTGGCCAGATCGCGTATTCGATCATCGATGCCAAGGCGGTCGGGCGCTTCATGCCACCGGTGTTTGCCGGCGCACGCGCCGACACGCTGGCCGGGCTTGCATCGCAGCTTGGCCTCGACGCCGCGCCGCTGGAACACACGGTGCGGCGCTTCAACGCCGCTTGCCGCACTGGCACCTTCGATCACGCACAGCTCGACGACTGCGCGACTGACAGCCTCAGGCCTGCGAAGACACACTGGGCGCGACCCATCGATACGCCGCCCTTCTTCGGCTACGCCCTCAAGCCCGGCGTGACCTTCACCTACCTCGGCGTCAAGGTTGACCACCACGCGGCGGTGCACTTCGGCGGCCAACCCAGCCCAAACCTGTTCGCCGCCGGCGAGGTGATGGCCGGCAACGTGCTCGGCCAGGGCTACACGGCCGGCGTGGGCATGACCATCGGCACCGCCTTCGGGCGCATCGCCGGACGGGAGGCTGCTCGTGCAACGACTGCTTGAGCTGGTGAACGAGGCCGAGGCCGAAGTCGGCCGCGTGCTGCAGATCTGCAATGCCTGTCGCTATTGCGAAGGCTATTGCGCGGTGTTCCCGGCCATGGCGCGCCGGCTCGAGTTCCCTCGGGCCGACATCCACTACCTCGCCAACCTCTGCCACAGCTGCGGCGCCTGCCTGCACGCCTGCCAGTACGCGCCGCCACACGAGTTCGCGGTCAACGTGCCGCGGGCGATGGCCCGCGTGCGCCAGCGCACATACATCGACTACGCCTGGCCCGCTGCGTTGGGCGCCCTGTACCGGCGCAACGGACTGACCTTGGCGCTGGCCCTGGCCGCCGGCCTGGCGCTGTTCCTGGTGCTGATGCTGATGCGCCAGGGCATGTTCTGGCACGCGCCGTTGGCCGGAAACTTCTACGCCGTCTTCCCACACAACTTGCTGGTGCAGATGTTCGGCGCGGTGTTCGGTTTCGCAGTCATCGCGCTGGCAGTCGGGCTGCTGCGTTTTTGGCGCGCCGTCGTGCCCGGTGAGGCCCTCCCCGGCGGTCACGCCGCTGCGGCGGCCGAGGCGGCGGCCGACGCGCTGCGCCTGCGTTATCTCGACGGCGGCCATGGCCAAGGCTGCAACGACGCCGACGACGCCTGGACGCCGTGGCGCCGGCGCTTTCACCACCTGACGTTCTACGGCTTCATGCTGTGCTTCGCATCGACCAGCGTGGCCACCGGCTATCACTATGCGCTCGGCTGGCCGGCGCCGTACCCGCTGACGAGCTGGCCTGTCCTGCTGGGCACTGTCGGCGGGCTCGGCCTGGTCGTCGGCCCGGCCGGCCTGCTGTGGCTGAACCTGCGCCGCCATCCCTTGCACGGCGCCCCCGAACTGCAGGCCATGGACCGCGGCTTCATCGCCCTGTTGCTGCTGACCAGCGTGAGCGGCCTGGCGCTGCTGGCCTGGCGCGACAGCGGTGCGATGGCGCTGCTGCTCGCGGTCCATCTGGGCATCGTGATGGCGCTGTTCGCGACCCTGCCGTACAGCAAGTTCGCCCACGGCCTGTACCGCTGCGCCGCGCTGCTGAAGTGGGCGATCGAGAAGCGGTTGCCGAGCCGCCTACAACTCGGCGCCGAATGACGGGTCGCTGACCAGCGCCTCGAGCGGATAGCGCCGCCCCGCCCGGTGGTCATGCACGCAGCGCCACAGCAGCGGGCTGCGGTGGCGGTCAGGGCAGGCTTCGATCTCGGCCGGCGTCAGCCACAGCGTGCGCACGATCGGCGTGTCCAGCGCGCGGCCCGGCTCGGGCTTGCCGACGCTGCCGGCGAAGGCAAAGCGCAGGTAGGTGATCTCGTCCGCGCCTCGCTGCAGGCGCGCGAGGTAGACGCCGACCAGGTGGCTGGGCGTGAAGGTGCAGGCGGTTTCCTCGAGCACTTCGCGCACCACGGCTTGCAGCAGCGACTCGCCGGGGTCAAGGTGGCCGGCCGGGTTGTTCAGGCGCAGGCCCTCGGCGGTGCGCTCCTCGACCAGCAGGTAGCGGCCCTCGCGCTCGATCAGCGCGGCCACGGTGACGCTCGGTTTCCAGCGCGGGTCCGTCGCCATGGCGCCCTCAGCGTTCGTCAGTGGCCGAGGATCTTGGACAGGAAGTCCTTGGTGCGGTCGCTCTGCGGGTTGTCGAAGAACGCATGCGGCTCGTTCTGCTCGACGATCTGGCCCTGGTCCATGAAGATCACCCGGTTGGCCACCGCCTTGGCAAAACCCATCTCGTGGGTCACGCACAGCATGGTGATGCCGCCCTCGGCCAGCTCGATCATCACGTCCAGCACTTCCTTGATCATCTCCGGGTCGAGCGCCGAGGTGGGCTCGTCAAAGAGCATGATCTTGGGCGTCAGGCACAGGGCGCGCGCAATCGCCACCCGCTGCTGTTGACCACCGGATAGCTGCAGCGGGTACTTGCC
>JANOPR010000388.1:0-10883 GCA_031421955.1 Burkholderiales bacterium | reverse complement strand
GGCTGGTCGACCTCCTGCTTGATGCGTTCGACCAGGGCATCGACCTGCGGGTTGCTGTAGCGACCGACGTTGTAATTGCCGTCGCCCTGCGCACCCACGGTGCGCACCAGCGATTGCAGCGAATACAGCGCATCGAAAGTCGGCACGCCCCAGCCGAGCATGTAGATGCTGGCTTCGTAGCGCTGGATCATCGGGAAGTACGTCACCAGCGGCAGGGTGCGCAGCTTGGCCTTGATGCCAACCTTCGCCCACATCGCCGTCACAGCCTGGCAGATCTCTTCATCGTTGATATAGCGGTTGTTCGGGCAGGCGAAGTCGACCTCGAAGCCGGCCGGGTAGCCCGCCTCGGTCAGCAGCTTCTTGGCAGCCTCGACGTCGTAGGGCCAACGTGCGTCGGCCTTCTTGCTCCAGCCATTGACCTGCGGCGAGATCAGCGCGCCGGTGGGTTGCGACAGGCCCCGCATCGTGACGCGATGGATGGTCTGGACATCGATCGCCTGGTAAAGCGCCTTGCGCACCCGAACGTCCTTCAGCGGGTTCTTGCCCTTGACGTTGCTGCCCGGCAGTTCGTCGCGGTACTGGTCCATGCCGAAGAAGATCGTGCGGTTCTCGGCGCCGTCGACCACCTTCAGGCTGGGCGCCGACCGCAACTTGGGCAGATCGGCTGGCGACGGGTCGAGCACCATGTCGACTTCGCCTGACAGCAGCGCGGCCACGCGCGTAGCCTCGGACTTGATCGGGGCGTAGACGATTTCGGTCAGGTTTGACTCGGACTTGCCCCACCAGGTGGGGTTCTTCGCCAGCACCAGCTTCACGTCCTGTTCCCAGCTCTTGAGCATGAACGGGCCGGTGCCATTGGCATGGCGATGGGCGTAGTTCTCGTCCTTGGTCTTGATGTCCTTGGGCTCAAGCGACTTGTTCTTCTCGGCCCAGCCCTGGTCCATCATGCGCAACTCGGTCATCTGGCGCAGCAGCACCGGGTTAGGGCCCTTGGTAAAGATGTCGATGGTGTAGTCATCGACCTTCACGACGCGGTCGATACCCTGGGTATAGACGCCAAAATTAGAGCTCTTGGACATCGCCCGCTCGAGCGAAAACTTGGCGTCGTCGGCATTGAACGCCGCGCCATCGTGGAACTTCACGCCCTGGCGCAACGTGATGCGCACCTGGGTCGGGCTGACCTGCTTGTAGCCCGTGGCAAGAACTGGCTCGAGTTCGAACTTCCTGTTGTAGTAGAAGAGCGATTCGTACACCGAGGCATGAACGCCGTTGGACAGGGCATTGTTCTGCGAGTGAATGTCCCAGGTAGGGATGTCGCTGGCGCTGGTCCACTTGAAGGTCACGGCAGCAGCCGGCGCGGCAGCAAACACCGTCGTCAAAGCCAGTGCGGTGATGGCGGATGCGGCCTGATGCAACATGGTCGAAACTCCTGACTTGGATGGATGCGCATCATCCGCAAATCTCGCGGCGCCCGCAAACGGGTCTTACCCGATGGTGGTACGGCACGTCAGTGCCACGAGATGTCGCCGTACCAGGTGCTGAGTTGCGACTGCGTGTTGTCGCCGTCGGTCATGACCGCCATGGCCTGCAAGGTACCCGGCGCTTCACCGAAGGCGAGGCGGAAATCCTCGGTCAGATTGCGTCGGTAGCTGCGCCAACGGCGAAGCCCCGCCGTACCCGACTCGACGACGATCTTGCGGATGCGGTCGCTGCGGGGGTTGACGATCACGCTGCCGACCGGAGCCTGCGCATCCCAGACATACATCAGGGTGGCAAACGGCGGTGCCTCGCCGGACAGGGTGCGCGCCAGCTCGAACAGCATCTGGTTGCGGGCCGACAACCGGCTCTCGTCGCCCGCAAACGCGAACATCACGCGCGCCGAGGCGTCTTCCCGCTCGGCCTGCGAGACGTCACCATCCTTGGGCAAGGCGTGAACCCACCAGGAGAACTCGACCTCGCCCAGCGCCTCGGGCGCACGCTCTGCCTTGCGCCGCCACATCGACGCAGACCTGTCGGCATGTGCGGCCAGCGCGGCGCGGCCCTCCTTGTCCTCGCGTCGGTACTGCGTGGGCAGCTTGCCGGGCAGACGCACGGCATGCCACTCGGCAGTCGCGGCGCGCTCGTCTGGCATGCCCAGCAGCGTCGCACAACCCGACAGCATCAGCAGGGTCGACGCCAGCAGCGCGCGCGTAGCACGGCGCAGGCCAATGCCGATCCAGTCATTCATGTCATGAGTCCTCGCAGACAACCATAAACAGAAGGGCCGCCTGCAAGGCGGCCCTTGAATTGACGAGGCGTCGAACTCAGAAGCGGTGGCGGATGCCGAACGCCGCGTTGTTCGAGTCGACACCGGCGCTGCGGGTCACGCCGCCGAGGAAGCCGGCCTGTCCAGGTGCCGCCTGTGCCAGGTTCTTGTTGTTGAAGTGCGTCAGCACCGCGTTCAGGTCGGTACGCTTGGACAGCGCGTAGCTGTATGCCACGCCGTACGAGGCCACGTCCGCGTTGGGCGCGCGCTTGTCGTTGGCCGCGGAGTAGGCCACGTAGAAGGTGTTCGGGCCCGTCGTCATCTTGTAGCCAATGTGCAGCAGCTGGGCATCCTGCCGCAGCGCGCTCGTGAACGCCGCCTGCACCAAAGCTGCGCCGCCCGCACCCACCAAGGGCGTCAGGCTGGCCGTGATCCCCGAAACACCCGAAGGATTGTCGTCCTTGTAATTCACGACCATGCCGCTGACCGTGCCGGGGCCGATGGCATACGACGCGCCGACGACCGTCGAGGTGAGGGAGGCCAGGCCGATGTCATTGTTGATCTTGTTGTAGCCCGCACCGACCTTCAGGCCACCCATGGTGTAGGTCGCCATCACGCCGCCCAGGCGGCCGGCCGCAGCATTGCCCGACACGCTGCCCAGGGCGTACATCGCTGAGGCGGTCAGTCCCCCCAGCACGATGCGATATTGCAGCGCGTTGTTGGCGCGGATCGTCACGCTCGAGGGAATCGACGCCACCTGGCCGGCCGACAGGCTGGACTGGGTACCCAGCGTATCGAAAGCCGCAAAGGTCTCGTAGGCCGGTGTGTACTGGCGCCCGGCAAGCACGGCGCCAAACGGCGTCACCAAACCGACATAGGCCTGCCGGTCCCAGAAGGCGCCTCCGAGATTGACGCCCAGCGTGCCGCCGATCCCGGCAGCAACGCCTGAGACCGCCGGCTGCAGCGCCCCCGGTAGACCCAGCAGCGCCGCCTGGTTCAAGCGGTCAGGCACCTGCGAACCTGAAGGCGGCCGACTGCCGGTGGTGCCATTGTTGATCTCGGCCCGGTGCTCCATCACGAACAAGGCACGGTAACCGCCGCCGATGTCCTCGTTGCCACGCAAGCCGAAGCGCGAGCCTTCCATGATGCCGCTGACAAGTTGAGTCTTGTTGTTGGCCAAGCCCGTGGTGTAGGTCAAGCCCGCATCCATGATGCCGTAGAGGGTGACTGTGGACGCGGGCGCTTGAGCCATTGACACACTGCTCGCGGCAGCCAACAGGGACAGGGTCAGTGCTTGCTTCATGATTTGGAGTCTCCAGATTTCCAGCCCTGGATTTTCACAGACGACTGCACACAACGTGCCGTGCTGTTGCAGGCCGCCAACGGCTGTTTTCCCTGAGTAGTGCCCCGCAAAAGTGAAAAAGGCCGCCCGAAGGCGGCCTGTGGATCACGCGCGAGGCGCGAGGCGCGAGTCCGATCAGAAGCGGTGCGTCACGCCCAGGTCGAAGGCAGCCTTCTTCTGAGCCGTCGTGAAGCGCTCGCCCGTGGACTTGCCGACCGTGGCGTACAGGTTGGTGCGCTTGGACAGGTTGTAGTCGCCGCCGAAGCCGAACTTGCTGCCGTCGCAACCACGCGTGCCAACGCCGCCGTTAAGGCAGGTGTTCAGGTTCGAGTCGACCCGCACATAGCCCGCACGAATCAGCACGGGGCCCATCGGCGCCGTAACGCCAATCGACATGTTCTTCGAATCTTCACGCACTGCACCGCGGAAATCGTCGCCCTTCTCGAACTGTCCCATCAGCCTGAAAGCGCCGAAGTTGTAAGCAGCGTAGAGACCCGTCGTCTTCAGGTCGGCGGCATTCTTGTCATACGCCACGCCCACGTTCAGCGGACCAGCGGCATAGCGAATGTTGAAGCCCATCGGACGCTCACTGGTGGCGCCGATCGCCGGGCCTGCCTGTCCGTAGTTGTTGGCAGTTTCAGCCTGCAACTGGCCCTCGCCGGCGGCGATGGCTGCGTGCACGCTCAGGCCGCCCATGCTCGGCGAACGGTAGTAGATCGCGTTGTTGGCACGGATCGTGGCCGCCATACCGCCCGTGTGCACGCTGCCCACGGTGCCAGTTGCGAACGGGTCGAAACCGCCGTTCATGTCCTGCAGCGGCATCAGGATGCGGCCCAGACGCACGTCACCGAAGCCACCGGCCAAGCCGACCGCCGTGTTGCGCCAGAACGTGGTGCCGGCGCTGTTGGGGACACCGTCCTGGATACGGAAACGATGGTTCAGCGAGAAGAACGCCGCCATGCCGCCGCCGAGGTCTTCACGGCCCGAAAGCGTGAAGTTGTTGTAGCCCGACTGCGAGCCAGACATATTCCAGTCATGGCCGGTCGCGGTGCCGACACGCCGGATGCCAGCGTCGAGCATGCCCGACAGCGTGACCGACGATTGAGCCGAAGCGACGCCAGCAAAGGCGGTCAGCGCGGCGAGAGCGAGAAGAGATCTTTTCATTGCAACTATCTCCTAGGTTGAAAAAGGGGTCCCGATCGTGGAACCTCCCGGACAATTGAACCCGTCCCGGTTGGGGGTTGAACAAGCCAACCTCCTCTGCGGAAGTTGTGTGTATTCCAACAGAGGCCTCCACCTCTGCAAAGCATTGACCGTGAATTCCGTCACCCCTGTTGTCGGTCTACAACGAACTGACGCGAGTCAAGCGCTTCGATGTCAGTGAAGACTTCGTGGCAAACGCTGGTCTATCCTAACCGCTCATGACAGACACTCTGGACCGTGGCCTGATCGCCGCCGACGCCGCATTGAAGACGCTCGGCGGCATGGCGCGGGCCCAGCGCGCGTGTCCGACGGCCGATGCGGCAGAGCTTTCGGCAGCCGAACGACGCCTGTCAGGCGCACTGATGCGCGTGAACCACGTGGGTGAAGTCTGTGCCCAAGCGCTGTACCAGGCCCAGGCGTTGACGGCGCGCACACCCGCCTTGCGCGCCCAGATGCAAGCAGCCGCACGCGAGGAGACCGATCACTTGGCCTGGACCGAGCAGCGGCTGAAAGAACTCGGTGACCGGCCCAGTCTGCTCAATCCACTCTGGTATGCAGGCGCGTTCGCGCTGGGCCTGGCCGCCGGGCGCGCGGGTGACGCATGGAGCCTGGGGTTCGTCGTCGAGACCGAGCGCCAGGTGGAGCAACACCTGGCCGGCCACCTGAGCTGCCTTCCCGCGAGCGACGGTGCGTCCAGGGCCATCGTGGCGCAGATGAAAGACGACGAAGCGCAACATGCTGCCGCCGCGCTGCAAGCCGGGGCGGTCGAGCTGCCTGCGCCCGTGCGGTGGGCCATGCGCGTGGCTGCCAAGGTGATGACGACCACCGCGCACCGCATCTGAGAGGACGGCCCCGAGCTCGCTGCGCTCGCGGCCTTGCAGGCCGCGCCGGGCCAGTGGCCCGTCCCTTCGCCAGGCACAGACAGTCCACCGGACTGGCGTGTGTCCGGGCTCAGCCCCGCGGGGAGTTCAGGCCGCTCGGGCCGGCCCCGCGTTGGCGCGGCTCGAGCCGCGCCTGGCAGCGGGATCAAACGGCCAGCACCTCATGGCTGGTCGTGATCGCCGCCGTCTTGGCCAGCATGATGCTGGCTGAACAATACTTCTCGTGCGAAAGCGCCACGGCACGACCCACTACATCTGCACTCAGGCCGCGGCCGCTGACGATGAAGTGCATGTGGATGCGCGTGAACACCTTGGGCTCCGTCGGCGCGCGCTCGGCGCTGACCTTGACGCGACAACCCGTCACGTCATGGCGACCGCGCTTGAGAATCAGCACCACGTCATAGGCGGTGCAGCCGCCGGTGCCGGCGAGCACGGTCTCCATCGGCCGCGGTGCCAAATCGCGGCCGCCGCCATCGGGCGCGCCATCCATCGTCAGCAGATGGCCACTGCCCGTTTCGGCCACGAATCCCATGCCGCTGGCGGCAAGCCAATCGATCGTGCACTCCATCGCATTCACTCCCGTTGTGCTGATGCGCCCGACCTCGCGAACGCACTGCATTCTGCGCCGCCGCGACGCGTACACGACTCGCACACGAGGCGATCCCCCACCGATGCGCTGACTTATCATGCGCTGCAACAAAACGAGCAGCGGATGCAGACGCGCAAGATGGCAGGTTCACCCCGGGTACGGCGCGCAGCGGGCGGGGAGTACCTGCAGAAGATCCTGACGGCACGCGTCTACGATGTGGCGATCGAGTCGCCGCTCGAAGTGGCACGTACGCTGTCGCGCCGCCTGGGCAACCAGGTGCTGCTCAAGCGCGAAGACCAGCAGCCGGTGTTCAGCTTCAAGCTGCGCGGCGCGTACAACAAGATGGCGCACCTGTCGGCCGAGCAACTCGCGCGAGGCGTGATCTGCGCCTCGGCCGGCAATCACGCCCAGGGCGTGGCGTTGTCGGCCAAGAAGCTCGGCTGCAAGGCCCTGGTCGTGATGCCGGTGACGACGCCGAAACTCAAGAACGATGCCGTGCGCTCCTTCGGCGCCGAGGTCGTGCTGCACGGCGACAGCTATTCGGACGCCCACGCCCAGGCCGTGGCGCTGGAAACGCAACACGGCCTGACCTTCGTGCACCCCTTCGACGATCCGCACGTGATCGCCGGCCAGGGTACGGTGGCCATGGAAATCCTGCGCCAGTGCCAGGGCCCGCTGGACGCGGTTTTCGTCGCCGTGGGCGGCGGCGGCCTGATCTCAGGCGTCGCGGCGTATATCAAGGCCGTGCGACCCGAGGTCAAGGTCATCGGCGTGCAAACCCGCGACTCCGACGCCATGCTGCGCTCGGTGCGCGCCGGCCGCCGCGTGACGCTGGACGACGTGGGCCTGTTCTCCGACGGCACCGCGGTCAAGCTGGTCGGCAAGGAGACTTTTCGCCTCACGCGCACGCTTGTCGACGACTTCGTCGTGGTCGACACCGACGCAGTCTGCGCCGCCATCAAGGACGTGTTCCAGGACACCCGCAGCATTCTCGAACCCGCGGGCGCTCTGGGCGTGGCCGGCGTCAAGCAGTATGTCGCCGAGCACAAACTCAAGGGCCAGCACTTCGTGGCCATCACGTGCGGCGCGAACATGAATTTCGACCGCCTGCGATTCGTCGCCGAGCGGGCCGAATTCGGTGAGCAGCGCGAGGCGCTGTTCGCGGTCACGATGCCCGAGGAACGCGGCTCGTTCAAACACTTCTGCGAGCTGATCGGACCGCGCAGCGTGACCGAATTCAACTACCGCATTGCCAACGCCAAGGTCGCGCATGTCTTCGTTGGCGTCGCGATTGCCCAGCGTGACGAGGCCGACCGCATCGAACGCAACTTTGTTCGCCACGGCTTTGCCACGCTCAACCTGACCGACGATGAACTGGCCAAGGAGCATGTGCGCCACATGGTCGGCGGCCATTCCAAGCTCGCGCACCATGAGCGCCTGTACCGCTTCGTCTTTCCCGAGCGCCCCGGCGCACTGATGCGCTTTCTGGCCGCACTGCACCCGGGCTGGAACATCAGTCTGTTTCATTACCGCAATCAGGGCGCGGACTACGGCCGCATCCTGCTCGGCTTGCAGGTGGGGGCCAACGACACCCGCGCGCTGGGCGAGTTTCTGGACGGCCTGGGCTACCCCTATGTCGACGAAACCGACAACCCCGTCTACGGGCTCTTTCTGAGGTAGATCGGCGCCACGGCGCTGCACGGCCGCCTACACTCGCGGCCATGTCGACATCGACGCCGTCCCTGATCAAACCCACCGCCAACGCGTTGCTCGAGCGTGCGCTGCGCGACAAGCTGCAACGACGCGCCGAAACGATCGGCAGCCTGGGCGAACTCGAGCCGCTGGCGGTGCGCATCGGGCTGATGCAGAACACCCTCAAGCCGCGCTTTCGCGAGCCGCAATTGGTGCTGTTTGCCAGTGACCATGGCCTGGCCGTCGAGGGCCTGCCGACAACGCCCGGTCACGGCACAGCCGAGCGGACGTGGCAAGCCCTGACCGGCCAGTTGCCGCTGGCCGTGTATGCGCGCATTCAGGGCCTGACCCTGTCCGTCGTCGACGCCGGTGTCGCCGAACGCCTGGCACCGCACGAGCGGCTGCTGATGCGCAAGATCGCGCACGGCACACGCAATGCGCGTGTGGGCCCGGCCATGTCGATCGACCAGGCGCAGGCCGCCATACGTGCCGGCATGGAAATCGGCGAGGCGCTGCCGGGCAATGTGGTGGCCTGTGCGGGGATCGGCGTCGGTGGCCACGAGAGCGCGGCGTTGGTGCTGTCGCGGCTGGCGGGCGCGCCCGTGCGCGAGTTGCTGCAGTCGCATGCCAACATGGACCCGAACCGCCTGACGCACCTGATGGTCATCACGCAGGCTGCGCAGGGCCGGCACCGCGATGTCACCGACCCGGTCGAGGTGCTTGCCGCGCTGGGCGGGTTCGAAATTGCCATGATGGTCGGCGTGATGCTGGTCGCAGCCAGCCGCAGGCACATGATCATGGTCGACGGCTTGCCGGCCTGCGCCGCACTGATGGTTGCCGCGCGCATCGCCGCGCCCGTGACCGACTACTGCGTGTTCTGCCGCAGCCACAGCCACAACGGGCTGGACTATGCGTTGAACCTTTTCCATACCTCGGCACTGCTGGAACTGGGCATGGAATGCACCGACGGCACGGGCTCGACGCTGGCCTGGCCACTCATCCGCGCGGCCGCTGCGCTGCTCACCGAAGTCGTCGAAGGCGAAGACCCCGGGCCCTCGCGTCCGGGCAGCTTCGACAGTCACCTGGGCGCCCTCGGTCAGGACGCCACCTGAGCTGCGCGCGGCGACGCCTCAACGGCTGACTGATTGCGGCCCCGCCGCCTGCGGCGGCGGTGGCACCATGATGGGCTTGGGTTCCAGCGGCTGCGGCTCGGTCGCTCCTGCTACGCCTGGCGGCGCAACCACCGGCACCGTCGGCGGCGCACCCATGGCTGGCAAGCTGCCTGCCGAACTGCCAACGGGCGGCAGGCTGCCAGTGGCCGGCGCCGGCAAGGCCGGCAGTTCGAGCGTCACCTGAGGCTCTGCGCCGGTCATGCCAAGGCGCGCACCGCGCGCATGGACAGACTGCAGGACCAGTGCGCCATCGACCGCCGCGCCCACGGCATAGCTGCGCGCGGGCTTGCCGTCCACGGCGATCAAGGCCAATCCGGTGCGGTCGCCGCCTTGGCGCGGCGCGGCCACGCCGAGCAACTTGAACCGCGAAGACAGCGGGCTCTCTGCCACCACCGCCGCCCCGCCATCGGGCGCAGCCGGCGCAGCACCGAACAACCGCGTCAGGTCACCGCGCGGCGCGGCGGCCGCGCCGACAGCGACCGTGTGTGCTGGCGCCATGGGCGAGGACACGCTCAGGCGCAGCACCCAAAACATCGCGCTGGCCGCAACCGCGGCCCAGATCACGAATGCAACGAGGCGTACTCTCATGGGCGCCGATTATCATTGAAGGCGTCCCACAAACCGTCCTTCCACTGCCACGATCACGTGCACCCTGCACGCGACGCTGCCGAGCCCACCATGCGCTGCCTCCCCCTTGTGCCCGTCCGTCACCGAATTCAACTGGGCTTCACGCTGATCGAACTGCTGGTCGTGCTGGTCATCATCGGTGTGCTGGCCGCACTGATCGTGCCCAACGTGCTCAACCGGGCCGATGAAGCCCGCGTGACTGCAGCGCGCACCGACGTCAACAACCTGATTCAGGCGCTCAAGCTGTACAAGCTGGACAACCAGCGTTTCCCGAGCGCCGAGCAGGGCCTGGAATCCTTGGTCAAGAAGCCCAGCGTCGGTGCCCTGCCGCCGAATTGGAAACCCTACCTCGACAAGCTGCCCAACGACCCTTGGGGGCGCGCATACCAGTACGTCAACCCGGGCGTGAAGGGCGAGATCGATGTCTTCAGCTTCGGCGCCGACGGCCAGCCCGGCGGCGACGGCAACGACGCGGATGTCGGCTCCTGGCAATGAGCTTCGCTGGCGCCGTCGGCGACCGCCGGCGCCAGGCTTTACGCTGATTGAAGTCATGCTCGTGATGGCCATTGTGGCCATCGCCACCGCGTTGGTCAGCCTGGCATTGCGCGACGGCAGTCAGAACCGGCTTGAAGAAGAAGGCGCCCGCCTGTCCGCACTGCTCGAGTCCGCACGTGCCGAAGCCCGCGCATCGGGCGTCACGGTGCGCTGGGTTCCGGCCGCGGATGGTGCCACCGACGGCGCTCACTTCCGGTTCATCGGGCTGCCCGCAGGGACTGAGTTGCCGACGCGCTGGCTCGGCGAAGGCCTCAGCGCCGAAGTCATCGGCGCACGCGCGCTTGTGCTCGGGCCAGAACCCGTGCTGCCGGCGCAGCAACTGGTGCTGCAACTGGAAGACCGACGCCTTGTCCTGTCCAGCGACGGCCTGGCACCGTTCGAGCCCGCGGCGCAGGCTGCCGGTGCGGCGCCATGACCGCAAGCCGCGCGATACGCGGATTCACCTTGATCGAGGTGTTGGTCGCTCTGGCAATCGTCGCGATCGCTTTGGGTACCGGCATCAAGGCCGCCGGCGCGCTGACCAGCAACGCCCAGCGCCTGGCTGACGTCAGCGCAGCCCAATGGTGTGCTGACAACC
>JANOPR010000387.1:0-13148 GCA_031421955.1 Burkholderiales bacterium | reverse complement strand
TGCCGGCGCATCGAAGCCGAACAGGGCTGCCGCGCCGCTGCCGACGAGGTCGATGCGGCGCTGTGGCTCAAGGTCGACAGTTACTCCTTGCTCAAGGCGCTGCAGTACCTGGCCGGCCGGCTGGTGGACGACTACGGCGTGACACTGCTGCACTTGCGACTTGCGCGCAGCGATGGCCGCGCGCGCCTGGACCTGGTGTGGAGCGGCCACACGCTGAGCAGTGAGACCGTCAGCACCTGGGAGACCGAACCGATGCAGATCGGCAACGAACGCTTGGCACTGACCCTGCGTGACGTGGTCGAGCGCCACGACGGCGCCTTCTGGTTCGAGCGCGAGCGGGCGCGCCAGGCGTCGTTGTTCTGCCTGCTGCTGCCGCTGGCCGGTGCCGGCGAACCGCTCGAGGCGGCGCAGTTCGTGCGCGGCGAAGGCCGCCCCGAGGTGTACGACTTCGACCTCTTTGCCAGCAGCGAGCAGACCCGCGAACTGGCCGACCGGCGCCTGGCGGAGCTGGCCTACACCGTGTTCGACACCGAGACCACCGGCCTGGAACCCGCGGCCGGTGACCGCATCCTGCAGATCGGCGCCACGCGCATCGTCGCGGGCAAACTGCGCCGAGAAGACTGCTTCGAACAACTCGTCAATCCGCAACGCGACATCCCTGCGGCGGGCATCCCGATTCACGGCATCCGGCCCGAGATGGTGGCCGATGCACCGACCATTGACCGTATCCTGCCGGCCTTCCATGCCTTTGCCGCAGACACCGTGCTGGTGGCTCATAACGCCGCTTTCGACATGCGCTTCCTGCAATTGCAGGAGCAGGACACCGGTGTGGTCTTCGAGCAGCCGGTGCTCGACACCTTGCTGCTGTCGGCGCTGGTGCACCCGCAGCAGGATTCGCATGGGCTCGAAGCGATCGCCGAGCGCCTGGGTGTCACCGTGCTCGGCCGCCACACCGCACTGGGTGACGCGATGGTCACGGCTGAGATCTTCCTGAAGCTGCTGCCGCTGCTGGCCGAGCGCGGCATCCTGACCCTGGGCCAGGCACGCCAGGCCGCGCAGGAAACGTATTACGCACGCATTCGTTACTGAGCGACTGTGGGCGGGCCTGACGGCACCACCGGCGCGGTCAGGCCGCCGCCGCGCTTGTTGATGCTCTTGTGGGTGGACAGCGCGCCGCCGACCTGGGCCCGCGTGCGCACCTGGTTGCCGCGCAGCTCCTCGACTGCGAGCAACCGCGGCCGTTCAGAACAGCTCGACCTCGCCGGTCTGGTGCTCGACCTTGAGCAGGCCTGCTGCGACCAGGGCTGCGTGGCTGCGCACTTGGTCACGGCCGTTGGCCTTGGCGAAATACACCGCCCGATCGGCGCGCTCGAAAGCACCTGAAGGTGTGTCGTTTGCCCTCACTGCGGTATAGCCGGCACTGACGGTGACGTGCCCGACCTGCGGAAACGAATATCCCGCCACATTGGCGCGCAGCCTCTCGAAAGCGATGGCCGCACTGGCGTCGTCGGCACAGCGCATCAGCACCACGAACTCCTCGCCGCCAAAGCGATACAGCCGATCGTGAAAACGGAAGGTGCCGCGCATGACGCGCGACAGCAGCAACAGCACCTCGTCCCCGATCAGGTGGCCGAAGGCGTCGTTGACGCGCTTGAAGTGGTCGATATCGACGACGCCGATGTAGTACGCCGACGCGGCAGCGCCGTCACGGCGTTCGGCGTCAGGTGTCGACAGTCCGCCTGGCGTGGGCAGCGCCAACTTGAGGAAGGCACCGTCGAAGGTCTTGCGGTTGAGCAGGCCCGTCAGGGTGTCGCGCTCGCTGTAGTCGAGCAGGCCCTCGAAATTGCGGTACAGGCGCAGGGTACTGGAGATGCTGCGCCGATCACTTTTGGCCAGGGGCTGTGCCGTGCACACCTCGAGCACGCCGACAGCGCCGGTGTCGGTGGTCAGGGGAAACAAGGTCGTGACGGGCGGTCCTTCGACCGTGATCGGCGCCTGCGTGCGCAGGCAGTCCCGCCAAGCCGGCCGATCATCCAGCCGCGGCAACTGGTCGAAGTCGGTCCAGGTTCCCTCGGTGGTCGGTGCGACATCGCCCGCGCACATGCTCGCGCGGGTCAGCCAGCGCAGTGCGCCCTCATCGCCGACACAGCGGTGCACCGCCACCAGCTGCGGCGAGAGCAACTCCGCGAAAGCGCTGGCCAGGACGGCATCGAGGACGTCGCGGTCACGATGCGCCGTCAGATCAGCCAAGCGTTCCACAAGGTCGGACATGCCTGATTCTCGCGCGCGCAATAGGCCAGTCTACGCCGCGCAAACCCTCGCAGCGGCGCTGGCCAGCCGCGCCCGCCCGGCGCGACAGTCCGCGCTGAGCGCATCGAGCGGCCACGCCGCACGTGTGCGAAGGGGCTTGACCGGCATGATGCCCGCGCTCTCGCGCCAGACCCGTGACGGCATCAGGCCTGCGCCGGGCCGTCCCAAGCGGCCTGAGCTCCCCTCAGGGGGCACGAGCGCAGCGAGCTTGGGGCCGTCATCTCAGTTTTCCATGCCGCCGAAGCGGCACCTACGACGCATGAACCGCTGTGGCCGCGCAGCCGCCGCGGATCCGGCTTTGCCGGTCCGCCAGCGGCGCCCCCTTGAGGGGGAGCGGCGAAGCCGCAACGGGGGTGGGTTCATCTCAGCCGACAGGGTGCGTCGCGGTATAGCGCGCGACCTGTGAGAGCAGATCTTCCTCGGCGTAGGGCTTGCCCAGGTAGTGATCGACGCCCAGTTCGGCTGCATGATCGCGGTGCTTCTGGGCGATGCGCGAGGTGATCATGATCACCGGCAGGTCGCGCAGGCGCGCATCGGCGCGCATGTTGCGCACGAGGTCAAAGCCGTCCATGCGCGGCATCTCGATGTCGGAAAGCACGATCGCAGGCGTTTCCTCGGCCAGCTTGTCGATCGCATCCAGGCCGTCCTTGGCCAATACCACGCGGTAGCCTTCGCGCACCAACAGTCGCTGCGTGACGCGGCGCACCGTCAGCGAATCGTCGACCACCAGCACCAGGGGCGCTTCACGCACCGGCGCGGCAGCTGCCCCACCCGGCTGTGCCGGTTGCGCAGCACTCTCGAGCATGGCAGCGCGCGCTGCGTCGCCATGCAGCGTGGCCAGCGCCACCGGGTTGTAGATCAACGCCGTGGCGCCCGAGGCCAGCAGCGTGATGCCGGCCAAGCCCGGCACCCGCGCCAGTTGCGAGCCCAGGTTCTTGACCACCACTTCCTGGTTCCCGACCACATCGTCGACGTGCAGGGCAATGCGTTGCTGGGCGCTCTTGACGACCACCACCTTGAGGGATCGTGTGGCGTTCTCTTCGCTGCGCCCACCTGCCTGCAACAGCGCACCGAGCCAGAAGAACGGGATCACCTTGTCATCGAACAGGTAGCTGCCGCTGGTGAACGCCGCGTCAACCTCGGCGGGTGTCGTGCGTCGCACGATCTCGACCAGGGTGGCCGGTACCGCCACCGTCACGGCGCCCGCGCGCAGCATGACGACTTGCGTGACCGCCGTCGTCAGCGGCAACAAGAGCCTGAAGCTGGTGCCCTGGCCCGGCGCGCTGGCGGTCTCGATGCGCCCCCCAAGGGCGTTGACTTCTGCGCGCACCACGTCCATGCCGATGCCACGGCCGGCCAGCTCGGTCACGGACTCGGCCGTCGAGAAGCCGGGCATGAAGATCATCTGCGCCACGTCAGCATCGCTGGCCTGGGCATCGGCGGCGAGCAATCCCAGCGCCACTGCACGATCGCGAATGCGCGCGAAGTCAAGACCGCCGCCGTCGTCTCGAAACTCGACGGCGACTTCGTTGCCTTCGTGCGCCACCGCCACCGTGATCTGGCCCGCGCCGTCCTTGCCCGCCGCCAGACGCGCGGCCGGCAATTCAATGCCATGCGTGACGCAGTTGCGCAGCAGGTGCTCAAAGGCGCCGCCCATGCGTTCGAGCACGCCCCGGTCGACTTCAATTGAACCGCCGACCAGGTCCAGGCGCACCTGCTTGTTCAATTCCTTGGCGGCCTGGCGAACCACGCGGTAGAGCCGATCCGACAAGCTCTCGAATTCGACCATTCGCGTGCGCAGCAGGTCGTCCTGCATGTCGCGCGTCAGCCGCGCCTGCGCAGCCAGGTCATCCTCTGCCGATTGCAGGGTGCGTTGCAGGCTGCGCTGCACGGTCGCCACGTCGTTCACGGACTCGGCCATCATCCGCGTCAATTCCTGGAAGCGCGTGAAGCGGTCCATCTCCAGCGGGTCAAAGGCATGACCTTCGGCCTTGGCGGCTTCGAGGCGCGAGCCGATCTGGGTCTCGGCCTGCAGCTCGATCTCACGCAACTGGTGGCGCAGGCGCTCCAGGTTCTCGGTCAGGTCTTCCAGCGAGCCCTTCATCTGCGCGACTTCGGCGTCGATTCTCGAGCGCGTGATGCTGACTTCGCCCGCATGATTGACCAGCCGGTCCAGCAAGGGTGCGCGCACGCGGACCGTACCGCCGGCAGCACCCTGCGGCGCAGCCCCAGCGAGCCGCTCGCTGGCGAACTCGGCCTGTACGGTCGCCGAGGGCATGCCCGCGGAGAAGTGCTGCCAGTCGATCGATGCCTGCGCGCCGGCCACGCGCGTGACCTCCGACGGCGCGACGGCCTCGGGATCGGGTTCGATGGGTGCGGGCCCGGCATCAGGCTCGGCGACCGGCGCCACGGTCGGCACGGCGGCGGGCCCCCGTGCCATGGGCGATTGAACCGTCATCATGCGCGCGATGTGCGGTGCATGCCCGCGCAGTACGTCGAAGGTCATGCCGATGGCGTCGACCTGTGCCAACAGCGCCTCGACATCGGCACTCGTCGCGACTTCGCTGGCGGCCAGTGCGTCGATTGCGGTTTCCAGGCGGTGGGCGCGCTCGCCCAGGCGCATCGCACCGGCCAGGCGGGCACCGCCCTTGAGCGTGTGCAGGCTGCGCATGCACGCCGCCGGGCCGCTGGCATCCGTGGGCTGAGCCGCCCAGTCGCGCATGCGCGACTCCAGCTGCGGCAGCAGCTCGGCGGCCTCTTCTTCGAAGATCGGAAAGAGCTCGGCATCGATCGCGTCGACCGCGTCGATCTCGTCGCTGTCGCTCGCGTCCTCGACCAGCGGCGCCTCGATACGTCGGGCCTCGGCCAGCGGCGCGAGTTCGCTCAGCGCATGGAACTGGGTCTGGCCCAGCGACGCCGGCGCGTTGGTCGTGGACTGCGCCGGGCTGACCGCCCAGTCGTCAAGTGCGGTCGGCGTCGTGTCGGGTTCGGCTTCGGTTTGCGCCGGGACCTCAGGTGGCGCCGCCACATGCGACTCGACGGCCACCGGTGCAGCCTGCACCGCGGGTTCGGTCAGCGGCGGCGGCTCGTCGAATGCCAGGTCGTGTGCGTCGGCGGTGCTGTCCTGCGCATCGGTCTGAAGCGCCTGGCGCTGCAGTCGCTCGGCGCTGAGGCGTTCATGGTCGACCAGACGGGCTACGAGTTCAGCCGGCGGCGACTTGAGCAGCCCGGCGGCAAATTGGTGCAGCAGGCGCCGAATCTCGTCGGCAGCGTCGTTGAAAAGCGCCGCGTCATCGGCCTCGCCGTGACGCAAGGCCTGCGAGCGTGCGAGCGCGTGCTCAAGCAGACGCGCCAACTGCGACAGGTCGGCAAAGCCCACCGTGGCCGAGTTGCCGGCCAGCGAGTGCGCCAGCGCCACGGCGTGTTCGCCAACCGGTCGGTGAAGTTCGTGCGACCACTCGGCCAGCTCGGTGCTCAGGCGCCGGGACTGTTCGTCGGCCTCGTTGAGATAGATGTTGAAGAGCGGGATGCCCACGCGCAGCGAGCCGATCATCTTGTAGGGCTCGACCTCCATCGGCGCCGGCTCCTCGGCCGCCTGCAAAGGCTCGGGCTCGGGCACCGGTTCGGACGGGAGTGTCAGCGTGATCGGCCCGGACGCCGCGACCGGGGCTGGCGGCAGATCCGGGATGTCCAACGACATCAGTTTGGAGACTTCATCCGGACTGGGCGCGTCGCTGTCGGGCTCGGGCGTGGCCAGGGCCTGCAGCGCGCCGGCGCCGCCAACCGGCAGCGCGGCCGCCTCGCCGAGGTCAAGCTCGAAGGCAACTTCCTCCTCGCCGGCCAACATCTGGTCCAGCGACAGCACCGAGGTTGCAGCGGGCCGCAGTTCAAGCTCCTGCGCGCTGGGCAAGTCGGGCAGCATTTCGAGCAGCGGCATCGGCGCCGACACCTGCGGCATCGTCAACCCGCCGGGCACCGTCGTGCGCGGCGTCGGTTTTAGGCTGTCAGGCACTGTGTGTGCGTGCAACACCATCGGCGCGCCTGGCAGCGCCAAGCTGCCGTGCTGGCCGCTGCGCCCAAACTCCTCGACGGCGCCCTGGATATCGAGCGCGTTGTGGCCCCCATCGTGGCGTGTGCCGATGGCCTCGACCCAGTCGCTCAAGTACGACAGGACGTCGGTCGTCAGCGCCAGCACGTCGCCGTCGGCGGGTTGGGCATCGGCCAAGCGGCGGTTGTAGAGCTGTTCGCAGGCCCAGGCAGCCTCGCCAAAGTCGGTCAGGCCGACCATGCGCGAACTGCCCTTGAGGGTATGGAAAGCGCGGCGAACGGTGGTCATCTCGCCCAGATCGTCGGCGTTGGACACCAGCGCGGCCAGCGCGTGCTCGGCATTGCCGATCACTTCGCGCGCTTCCTCCAGGAAGATGCCGCGCATTTCGTCGTCGTCTTCGAGGCCGGTCTTGCCGGCCGGCGTCGGTTCGCCCGGCAGCAATGGTAGCCGTCGTGAGGGCGTCAATGCATCGAGGGCGGCGGCTTCCGAAGAGGTGTGGACGAAGTCGGCCATCGCCTGTGCGAGTTCCTCGCGCACCGCCTGGCGTTCATCGTCATTGCGTGCGCCGGCAAATGCCGCCTTGACCGCGTGCATGGTGTCGGCCAGTACAGGCTGGTCGGCGACCATCGCCTCATGCGACATGCGCTCGAGCTCGCGCGCAACCTCGATCAGCGCCACCTCGGGGTGCGCCGCGGCCATGGCCAGCGACTGCGCTTGTTCGATCAGTCGCGGCTCGACGGGCACCGGCGCTGACGATGCCGGCGCATCCAGTGCGCCAAACTCGGAAGCCCGGTGCGTTCCGCCGCCGGCCACTGAGCGCAGCAGGCCCGACGCGGCGTCGAAAGCGAACAGCGCCTTGGCCATCGACGGCTGCACGCTGAGCATGTCGATCAGGAAGCCCAGCGCGCCCAGATTGCTTGCCAGCCGATCGACAGCCGCTGGGTCGGGGGCGTCGCTGGTCGACGTCGCCAGCGCATCGACATCGTCGCGCATCCGGACCACCGCATGCGATGCCTGATCCAGGCCAAGCACCGACAGCACGCCACGCATGGCGTTGAGCTGGCTGGGGACAGGGTGCAACTGTTCGCGCACCGTCGGCGCGCGGAAAAAAGCGTCGATGGCCTTCTCGGCCTCGGTCAGGGCCCCGCGCAGCTCCTGGACGACACTGCCCATGGTCTGCCGGTCCGACACGCGGCGATAGAGCTCCTCCATCCATGCTTCGAGCGGCTCGGGCTCGGCGCCATCGCGCACGTTGACGACACGCTGGGCGAGGCGGCGCAGGCGCGCGGCCTGTGAAGGATTGTCGAATTCGCCGTCGTCGAGAGAAGCCTCGACGTAGAGCACCGCGGTGGCCACCTCCATGGCCAGTGCGGGCGGCGGCGGCGCGCCGCTCGACACCGCCTTGGCTGCCGCGCTGACCAGCGCCTGCGCCAGCTTGTCCCCGCTCGGGTACAGCTTCTTCAGCGAGTCGCTGACAAGCTGAAACTGCTCGTTCAGGGTCTGCATGCGGTGCATCTCGCCGCCAGCGACCGCGGCCCAACTGTCCTTGGCGGCGACCACGCGCTTCTTGGCCTGCGCGATGAGGGCGGGATCGAAGCGTCCGAGCTGGCTGGCCAGGTAGTCGACCGGCGCGCGGCGCGCCAGCTTCCAGGCAAGGCGCACGGCGGCAAGACGCGGCGCGCGCCGGCCATCGCCCGGTGACGCCGCCTGGGCGCAGAAGAACAGCAGATCCTGCGCCAGGCGTTCGGACACGTCGCCGCCGCCGCGCTCGCTCATGCGCAACTGCGCGAGCAGGCGCGAGGCAATGCGTTTGCTGTAGACGTCCAGGCGCAACAATCCCTGCGCCTGGGCCTCGAAGAAGGCGCTGGCCATCTGCCACAGGGTGGGCAACCAGCGCTGCGCACCGACCGGCTCGGCCACACGTGCACCGGTTGCCAGACTGGCGAACAACTCGCTCAATGCCGCCGCCGCAGGCCCGTCGGGCTGGCGCATCAGGGCCAGGATCGCCGTCTCGACCTCCGAGCGCAGCGTGTCGTCAGCGCGCCTGGGCGTGGCGCTGGCATCGCCCTCGATTTCGCGCCATTGCCAGTCGTGCAGCCAGAGGTCGGCCGGGTGGATGCGATCAGCACCAGCCAGCTCCTGCACCGCAAGGTATTGCGGGAACAGCGCCAACGGCGACACCGGCTTGTCGGCCAGCAAGCGCCCCAGATAGTCCAGCAGCGCGAACGAGGCCTGCTCGATGGTCTCAACGGCTGCGGCGTTCAGCGTCACCGGCCGGCCGCCCAACCGCTGCAGTGCAGCCTCGTTGGCGCGCAGCAGCTGTGCCGCCGCGGGCAGACCGACCAGCTCGAGCGCACCGACACCTTGGTGCATCTGCGCTCGCGCCGCGCGCAGCACCCCCGGATCGACGGCGTCGACGTCCGAGCCCGACATCGCGTCGGCCTCCTTCAGGTAGCGCCGCATGGCCTTGTGCGCCGACTCCAGCGAGCGGCGCAACTCGTCGTGCACCCAGGCCAGCGCGCTCAGGTCGTCAATCGTCTCGGTATCGTGTGGGAGGTCCATGCCGGGCCTTACGGGTTGTCGCTAGCGCACACGTGGCGGCGCACCATGGCCTTGCGCGCGAACACCGCGGATCCGGCTTGGCCAACCCGCTGGCTGCCTGGCAGGCCGCATGGCCGCAAGGCGCGGCCAATCCTCGGCCCGTCCAAGCCGACGGGGTTGGCGCCGCGGGCCTCGGGCCCCCTGAGGGGGCGCGGCCAAGCCGCTTCGGGGGTGGGCCTTGTCATGCGATCTTGAACCGCGCAACCGACTGCTTGAGTTCTTCTGCCGTCAGCGACAACTCGCGCACCATCTGTGCGGTCGAGCGGGTACCGTCGCCGGTCTGCTCGGTCACGGCAAAGATGTGCTGGATGTTGGCGGCCACGACGTTGGCCGAGCGCGCCTCCTCGAGCGCATTGCCGGAAATCTGCTCAATCAGCTCGGCGAGCTGGCGCGTCACGCGGTCGATGTCACCCAGCGCGCTACCGGCCGCGTCGGACAGCTTGGTGTTCTCGACCACGCCCTGCGTCGAGCGCTCCATGGCGGCCACGGCGTCCTGGGTGTCGGTTTGAATTGCCTTCACCAGCGCCGCGATCTGGCGCGTGGCGTCACCCGAGCGCTCGGCCAGGCGTTGCACTTCCTCGGCCACGACCGAGAAGCCGCGGCCGGCCTCGCCGGCAGACGCAGCCTGGATGGCAGCGTTCAGGGCCAGCACGTTGGTCTGTTCGGTAATGTCCGAGATCAGCTCGGTGATCTCACCAATTTCCTGCGACGACTCGCCCAGGCGCTTGATGCGCTTGGAAGTTTCCTGGATCTGGTCGCGCATCATGTTCATGCCGCCGATCGTGTTCTGCACCGCGTCGCGGCCGGTCTCAGCCGCCGCCAGCGAGCGTCGCGCCACCTCGGCGGTCTGCTGCGCCTGTGCCGAGACCTGGTTGATGCGGCCGGCCATCTGCAGCACCGACTCGCCGGTCTCGCGGATTTCGCGCAGCTGCTCGGTCGACGCGGCCAGCAGTTCCGTCGAGGTGTTCTCGACCTGCTGCGTGGTGTCGGTCACGCGACTCACCGTGCCCTGGACCTGGGCCACCAGCGTGCGCAACTCCTCCACGGTGTAGTTCACCGAGTCGGCGATGGCGCCCGTGATGTCTTCGGTCACGGTGGCCTGTTGCGTCAGGTCGCCCTCGGCCACCGTCTGCAGCTCGTTCATCAAACGCAGAATGGCGGCCTGGTTGGCGTCGTTCACGCGCTTGGCTTCCTGCTCCTGGCGCTGCGCGTGGTGGCGCTGCGTCTCGCCCTGGCGCGCGCGCTGTTCCTGGTCGGCAACGAACAGGCGCAGGAAGCCCACACCGCCGAGCGCCAGCGCAACCAGGCCCAGTCCGATCAAGGCCCAGCGTGCGGCGCCGATGCCGCCGCCGGCAAGGCGCTCCTGCACGACTTCCAGGCCTTTGCGCAGGGGTTCGCTGTCGGCCACGACCGAGGCCTGGGCCTCGCGCGCAGCCACCAAGCCCTGCAGATTGCCCAGAATGGCGGTGGCCTCGGCGCGCGTCTTCTCGTACTGCGCGATCAGTTGCGTCAGCCGCTCGCGCGTCTGCGCGTCCTTCGTCGCGGTCAGGCGCAACTCGCTGCTGCCATTGAGCAGGCCGGTGGTGATTTCGCGGAACGCGCCTAGGTCCTTGCCGAGCAGGAACACGGCCTCGGGGCTCACGCCCTCGGTGGTCAGGAACTCGTTGGCGCTCTTGCCGATCCGCTGCGTCAACATCACCAACTGCCCGACGGCCGACAGCTCGCCGGCCGTCGAATCCTGCTGCAACTTCAGCGACAACACGGTCTCGGCGGTTTCGAGCAGGTCCGACGACTGCCGGTTGATCGCGCGCAGCGCCTGCCCCACCTGGGTCAAGGTCTTCTGCTGACCCACCACCACGGCAGCGTTCTTCTCGGCGCGATCCACCAGCACCATCAGCGGCTCGATCGCTTCCTGTGCCGCGGCAGGCGCAGCAACCATTTCTGCACTGCCGTCCTTGAGGCCGCGCATGTTGCGCGCCAGGATCTCAGCGCTCTCGCGAACTTCGGGGAACGCCGCAGCGCTGCCGACGAAAGCCTGCGTCACCGATTTGGCCAGGCGCTGCGACTGCATCATGGCCTGGCCGGTGGCGCCGACCTGCGCCGAACTGCGGCTGGCCGCATTGATCGCCAGGTAGGCCCCGAGACCCAGCAGGGTCAAGCCGATCGCGACGACCACGCTCAGGATGCGTTGCTGCTGCACCAGCGGCAACGCACCGATGAAGGGCAGGCCGGTGCCCGAGGCGGGTTCCTCATCGACGCCGGGCAGCCGCGTTTCGACGAACTCGCCAGCCGTCTCGGAGGGCAGAACCTCGGACAGGATCGACGACTCGGCCGACGTCGACGAATGCGTTGCCGCATTCATGTCCAGGGTCAGTGCCGCGGATGAGGCCGGCGCGGGCGCCGCGTCGTCGGTGCCAAGCGGAACGACCTCGTCAAAGATCGAGCCGAGATCGTCATCGGCCGCCTTGTTCTTGCGCCGACCCTTGGTGCTGAATTTATCTAGGAAACTCATTCTGACCCCTGGAGAAGTCTGGAGGGTGGGTGGCTCAAGCCACGATGGACAGGAAGCGGACGTCGTGCGCCAACTCGGCGAGGTCCAGCGCCTGCCACAGGCGACCGTCATCGTCCTGCCACCGCATGGCGGCGAATGCAGGCCGGCCGGCATCGTCGTCCTGCTCGGGCTTGCGCAGTTGGTCGATTCCACGCAGGCCGGCCAGGCGGTCGACCAGCAGTGCGGCGTTGAGGCCCAGCGACGCGCCCAGGGCAATCATGCGCGCCTGGTCGCGGCCCGCGTCGCCTGGCGCTGCCTCGGGCAATCCGAGAAATCGGGCCAGATCGATGACACCGTGCAAGTTGCCACGCAAGTTGGCCACACCGGCAAACCAAGGCAACGTGTGCGGCACCGGCAGCACGGGCACGATGGCAGAGATCTCACCCGCCTGTTCGAGCGGCAGCAACAGGCCGTGACCGCGGCACTCGACAGCCAGCCAGGATTGGCGGCGCGGTTGCGTGCGCGCCGCCTGCATGCGCTCGGCCAGCCGGGTCTGCAACTCGCGAAGGGCTTGCTTGTTGGCCATGCGTGAGTCAGGTTCTCAGGCCAGCGCCGGGCGGCGACGTACGAAACGCAGCGCATTGCCTAGCAAACGCCGCGGATCGGGCTTTGCCCGGCCGCTGGCGTTGCCCCCTTGAGGGGGAGGCGGCGAAGCCGCTTCGGGGGTGTTTCACGTCAGTCGAAGGCGTGGATCTTGGCGATCAACTCGTCGGCATTGACCGGCTTGACGACATAGTCGCGGGCGCCCTGACGCATACCCCACACCTTGTCGGTTTCGAGGCCCTTGCTGGTGCACATGATCACGGGCACGTCGGTGAAGCGCGGGTCGCGCGTGATGGCTCGGGTCAATTGGAAGCCGTTTTGACCCGGCATCACCACGTCCATCAGGATCAGGTCAGGCTTGTCGTCGGTCAGGCGGCGCATGGCCTCCTCGCCGTTCTCGGCGGTGCGCACGGCAAAACCATGGCGCGTGAGCAGTTCGGAGAGGTGGTGCAACTCGGTCTTCGAGTCATCGACCAGCAGTATTTTTTGGATCGGCATCGGCGGACAGGGCTCAGGGGTGGGATCGGGGGTTGCGCCAGGCTGGCGGGGTCACGCGCCGGGGCGGAATTGCGCGACCGCGCGCAGGAGCTGCTCTTTGGTGAACGGCTTGGTCAGATAGTCCTCGGCGCCCACCATGCGGCCGCGCGCCTTGTCGAACAGGCCGTCCTTGGACGAAAGCATGATCACGGGCACATGCGCAAAACGCGGATTGCGCTTGATGATGGCGCAGGTCTGGTAGCCATCCAGACGCGGCATCAGGATGTCGCAGAAAATCAGCACGGGCACATGGTCGTTGACCTTGGCCAGGGCATCGAAACCGTCCTCGGCCAGCAAGAAGTGGTAGCCGCCCTGCTTGAGGAAGATCTCGGCGCTGCGCCGGATGGTGTTGCTGTCGTCGACAACCAGAACTTTCAGTGCAGGTGTTGGGCTCACGATTCACAGTCTCCAGTGAAAGATCAGGATGTGTGGCACTCGGACCAGAAGGTTCGAGCCTTCATCTGCGTGGGTCTGTCTGTCAGACGCACCAGAGACTTGTCGTCAGATTTGAACCATCTCGAAGTCTTCTTTGCGAGCGCCGCATTCGGGGCATGTCCA
>JANOPR010000386.1:0-4489 GCA_031421955.1 Burkholderiales bacterium | reverse complement strand
ACGAAGTACATGCCCAGCGCGAGCAGGATGCACACGCCGGAGATGAACAGGCGGTACACCGGGTAGGTCATCAGGTCACCCAGCGGCAGCGATCCGGCCAGGATCTCCGGCACCTTGACACCGTAGACGTCGTCGCCGACGAGCAGGCTGCGCAGTTCCTCGAAGACGAGGATCAGGCCGTAGGTCATCAGCACCTGCTGCAGATGCTCGCGCTCGTAGAGGTAGCTGTAGAAGGCCCATTCGAGCACGTAGCCGAGCAGCACCGCCAGCATCAGCCCGACCTGCAGCACGGCGAAGAACCCACCGCCGAAGGTGGCCTCGACGATCGGCGACAGCGAGTACGCCATGTAGGCGCCGATCATGTAAAAGCTGCCGTGCGCCAGGTTGATGACGCCCATGATGCCGAAGATCAGTGTCAGACCCGAGGCGACCAGGAACAGCAGCAGTCCGTACTGCAGTGCGTTCAGGCATTGGATCAGGAAGATCGTCAGAGTCATCGACGGGGCGGGTGATTCAGGAATTCGCTGCAGGCATCGATCAATCGCTCGGGCTGGTCGCGGTGCGCTGAGTGGCCGCAATCGGCCAGCTCGAGCAGGCGGGTCTGCGCCACGCGCCGGGCGATGCCGCGAACCTGCTCAAGTGTGCCGTACGGATCGTCCACGCCTTGCACGGCAAGCAACGGACAGCGTATCGCGGCGATCTCGTCCTCGATCGACCAGGGCCTGAAGCGCGGGTGCAGCCAGGCGTCGTTCCAACCCCAGAACGCCGAATCGGGGTCGACATGGTACTTCGCCAGACGCTCGCGCAGGTCGCCTTCGAGGTAGGAATCGCGGGCCTCGGCGATGCTCTGAATGGACATGTCTTCGACCATGATGTGCGGCGCCACCACGATGGCGCCGGCTACCCGCGCCGGAAACCTTGCCGCATGCAGCAGGGCGATCGAGCCGCCGTCGCTGTGGCCGAACAGCCAGGGAGGGTCACGCACGGTGTCCACGGCGAGCGCTTCGAACAGCGCCGGCAGCACCTCATGCGCCTGGCGATGCATGAAGTCCGGGCCCCAGGCCTGATCGGCCGCGCGCGGCGTCGAGCCGCCGTAGCCGGGGCGCGAGTAGACCAGGCCGCGGCAGCGGGCCGCATCGCAAAGACGCTGCGGAAAGTCGCGCCATGCCGCCAACGAGCCCAGGCCGTCGTGCAGGAACACCAGCAGCGGCGCGGCCCCGCGGTCGGGTGCGATCCAGGCGAACTCGATGCGCAGGCGCTGGCCGTCCGTTTCGATTTCGATCCACTGCGAGTTCATGGCCCGCATTTCACACCGGTCTGGGTCCTCACCAGGAGCATGCAGTATCATGCATGCATGCATTCAATGGCAGTTCTGGCTCGGCCGGTCGCGTCGGCCTCGACCGAAGAACGGCATCCGTTCCTGGCGGCATTGGGCGAACGCGTTCGCACCTTGCGCATGCGCCGCGGCCTGACGCGCAAGAGCCTGGCCCTGGCGGCGGAGGTGTCGGAGCGGCACTTGGCCAGTCTCGAGCTCGGCGTCGGCAACGCCTCGATCCTGGTGCTGCAGCAGGTGGCGCAGGCGCTGCAATGTTCGCTGGCCGAGCTGCTGGGCGACGTGACGACCTCGTCGCCCGACTGGCTGCTGTTGCGCGAGCTGCTCGAGCGCCGCGACGAGGGCACGCTGCGCCGCGTGCGCACGACGGTTGCCGAGATGCTGGGCGCGGGTGGCAAGCTGCGCAGCGCGCCGGTCACGCGCAGCCAGCGCATCGCGCTGATCGGCTTGCGCGGAGCCGGCAAGTCCACGCTGGGTCGCCAGCTCGCGGCCGACCTGGGCTGCCCGTTCATCGAACTGTCGGCACGGGTCGAACAGCAGGCGGGGTGCAGCGTGGCCGAGATTCAGGCCTTGTATGGCCCCGCTGCCTACCGGCGCCACGAGCGCCGCGCGCTCGAGGCAGCAACCCAGTCGCATGCACGGGCCGTGATTGCCACGCCCGGCGGGCTGGTCGCCGACCCGTCGAGCTTCAACCTCCTGCTGTCTCGCTGCACCACGGTGTGGTTGCAGGCCTCACCCGAAGACCACATGAGTCGGGTGGTGGCACAGGGCGACATGCGCCCCATCGCCGCCAGCCGCCAGGCGCTGCAGGACCTGAAGAGCATCCTGGCCGCGCGCGCCGCCTTCTACGCCAAGGCCGAGTTTCGCCTCGACACCAGCGCCCAGCCGCAACGCGCCAGCTTCGAGGCGCTGCGGAGTATGGTTCGCCAGGCGCTGTCGCTGCCCCCGCCGCCGGCCCGGCGCAAGAAAGGCCCGCCATGACCCAGCCCCCTCGCGTCGACTACCAGACCCAGCCCTCCCTATACAGGCATTGGAGGCTCAATGCCGACGGACCCGTGGCCACGCTGGCGGCCGATATCGACGAGAACGCCGGCCTGGCGCCGGGCTACAAGTTGAAGCTCAACAGCTATGACCTGGGCGTGGACATCGAATTGAGCGACGCCATCAACCGCATCCGATTCGAGCACCCCGAGGTGCGCACGGTGGTGCTCACGAGTGTGAAGGACAAGGTCTTCTGCTCCGGCGCCAACATCTTCATGCTCGGTGTGTCGAGCCATGCGTGGAAGGTCAACTTCTGCAAGTTCACCAACGAGACGCGCAACGGCCTTGAAGATTCATCAAAGCACAGCGGCTTGAAATTCCTCGCCGCCGTGAACGGCGCCTGTGCGGGTGGCGGCTACGAGTTGGCGCTGGCCTGCGACGAGATCCTCCTGGTAGACGACCGCAGCAGCGCGGTCAGCCTGCCCGAGGTGCCGCTGCTGGGCGTGCTGCCCGGCACCGGCGGCCTGACGCGCCTGACCGACAAAAGGCATGTCCGCCACGACCTGGCCGACCTGTTCTGCACCAGCGTCGAGGGCGTGCGCGGGCAGAAGGCCAAAGACTGGCGGCTGGTCGACGAGATCGCCAAGCCGGCGCTGTTTGCACACAAGGTCCGGCAGCGTGCGCTCGAACTCGCGGCATCGAGCGACCGTCCTGCCGACGGCCGCGGCGTCGTGCTGGTGCCATTGGCGCGAACGATCGAGGCCGACGCGCTGCGCTATGCGCATGTGGCCGTCGAGATCGATCGCACGGCGCGCACGGCCGTCTTCACGGTCAAGGCGCCGACCGGACCGCAGCCGACCGATATCGCGACGATCGAGGCGGCCGCCGCGGCCTGGTACCCGCTGCAACTGGCGCGCGAACTCGAAGACGCCATCCTGTCGATGCGCACGAACGAGACCGAGATCGGCACCTGGCTGATCAAGACCGACGGCGATGCCGCGGCCGTGCGCGCGCTGGACGCGATGCTGCTCGCCCACCGGGGCCATTGGCTGGTTCGCGAGACCATCGGCTACCTGCGCCGCACGCTGAGCCGCCTCGATGTGTCTTCGCGCAGCCTCTTCGCGCTGATCGAGCCGGGTTCGTGCTTCGCCGGGACCTTGCTCGAGCTGGCCCTGGCCTGCGACCGCAGCTACCAGTTGGCGCTGCTGGACGACACAGCGCGGGCGCCGCGCATCGAAGTCGGTGAAGTCAACTTCGGCTTGTATCCGATGGCCACCGGCCAGAGCAGGCTGGCACGCCGTTTCTACGACGAGATGGCTGCGCTCGACGCGGTGCGCGCCACGATCGGCAGGCCGCTCGTGGCCCAGGCCGACTTCGCGCTGGGCATGGTCACGAGCAGCCCCGACGACATCGACTGGGACGACGAGTTGCGCATGGCGATCGAGGAGCGCGTGGCGATGTCGCCCGACGCGCTGACCGGCCTTGAAGCCAACCTGCGTTTCAATGGTCCGGAAAACCTGTCCACGCGCGTCTTCGGGCGCCTGACTGCGTGGCAGAACTGGATCTTCCAGCGGCCCAACGCCGTCGGCGAAAAGGGTGCGCTGAAGGTCTACGGCACGGGACAGAAGGCCGGGTTCGATTGGACCCGTGTGTGAATAGGACCACCCCCGAAGCGGCTTCGCCGCTCCCCCTCAAGGGGGCGCCGCCGGCGGCCTGGCGGAGCCAGATCCGCGGCGGCCGCTTGGATCACGCCACAACCCCCATCTCCACTTGCATCTGAATTGAAGCCCATCATGGCCACCATCAACTACAGCGAGAAAATTCCCAACAACGTCGACCTCGCCGGCGACCGCGCGCTGCAGCGTGCGCTCGAGCAATGGCAGCCCAACTTTCTCGACTGGTGGGGCGAGGTCGGGCCCGAGGGGTCGACCGACTTCGACGTCTACCTGCGCACGGCCGTCAGCGTCGAGCCGCAGGGCTGGGCTCAGTTCGACTACACGAAGATGCGCGACTACCGCTGGGGCATCTTCCTGGCTCCCGGCGATGCCCAGCGCAAGGTCCACTTCGGCGACCACAAGGGCGAACGCGCCTGGACCGAGGTGCCCGGCGAGTACCGCGCCAACCTGCGCCGCATCATCGTGACGCAGGGCGATACCGAGCCGGCTTCGGTCGAGC
>JANOPR010000385.1:0-3408 GCA_031421955.1 Burkholderiales bacterium | reverse complement strand
GCGCCTGCGACAGGAAGGGGGCAGTCGCCCCGGCAACCAACACCAGGCAGATGCACAGGGCGCGTGCGCTGCGCCGGCCTGTGGCCCACCCCTGTGCACGCCACCGTGCTCGACGAGACCTGGGTCAAACGCACGACGAATCAACCCCAGATCACCGTCGGGCCCTACGTGGTCGCCGCGGTGTCGCGCGGCGAGTCCGTCACGCTGCAGCGGCAGCCGAAGTGGTGGGGCGATGGCAAGCGCTACTTCCTGGGCATGTTCAACTTCGACCGCATCCAGCTGCGCGTAATTCCGGCCGAGCGCGGGCTGGACTATTTGCGCCGCGGCGAAATCGACCTGCTGCAGGAAAGCACGGCGCGGACCTGGAACGAGGACTACAACTTTGCGGCGGTGCGCAACGGATGGCTGCGGCGCGCCCGCGTCATGGTCGACACGCCCTCAGGCGTGTATGGCCTGCACATGAATCTCGAGGCACCAATCTTTCGGAACAAGGATTTCCGCAAGGCCATGCAGCACCTGTTCAACTTCGAGCGCTTGAACTCGAACCTGATGTTCAACGAGTACTTCCGCCAACAGTCGTTCTTCGAAGGCAGCGAGTACGCCAACCGCAAGCTCAAGCCCTATGCCTTCGACCCAGTGAAGGCCCGCGACTACTTGGCGCGCGCGGGATACCGCCGGCCCGCCGAGATCCGCGGCCAGACCTGGCTCGGGCGCCTGGGCAACGCGGCACGCGGCCTGCTGTTCACACGCTCGGACAAGGACGACGTGCTCGTCAACGACAAGGGCGAGAAGGCCAGCTTCACCGTGATCTACGGCAGCAAGGGGCTGGAGCGGCACCTGACCGTCGTGCAACAGGAATTCCGCCGTGCCGGTGTCGACATGCAGCTGCGCCTGCTCGAGCCGGGCACCGCCTTCGAGCGCGGTCTCGAGCGCAAGTACGAGATGACGGTGACGGGGCGAACCACCGGCTTCTACCCCGGCCCCCGCCAATACCTGCACACCGAGTTCAAGAAGGCCACCAACAACAACGCCATCTGGGGCTTCGGCACCGCCGAGGTCGACGAGCTGATCCGCATCTACGAAGACGTTCTCGACTTCGACAAACGCCTCAAGGCGATGCACCGCATCGACGAGGTCGTGCACGACGAGGCCTTCTACATTCCGTTCTGGTCGGCGCCCTACATCCGCGTGGCGCACTGGGACTACCTGCGATTCCCGGAGTTCTACCTGCCGCGCCGGACCGAGCAGTTGACGGACTACCTGGTGGCCTGGATCGACCCGAAGCGCAAGGCCGATCTCGCCGAGGCCATGCGCAGCGGCAAGGCCTATCCGCTCGACGCCACGATCGACAAGGATTTCTACAAGATCCGCAGCGCGCCGGCCCGCCCCTAGGCGGCCGTTCGCGTTGCCGCCACCACCCTGCACCGCCCGATCCGAGGACGCCCGCTTGCCACTGCTGGACATCGACAACCTTCAAGTCGGATTCGACACCGACAGCGGCCTGGTGCGCGCTGTCGATGGCGTGTCGTTCCAGCTCGAGGCGGGCCAGACAGTCGGCGTTGTCGGCGAATCCGGCTGCGGCAAGAGCGTCACGGCGGCGTCGATCCTGCGCCTGGTGCCGAGCCCGCCGGGCAGATTCCTGGGCGGGGCGATCCGCTTCAATGACGTCGACATCCTGCAGATGCCCCGCGACGACCTGACGAACCTGCGCGGGCGCGAGATTGCGATGGTCTTCCAGGACCCAATGACCTCGCTCAACCCGGTATTCACGATCGAACGCCAGATGGGCGAGGTGCTGGCGCTGCGCTTCGGCCTGGACCGGCGCTCGGCCCGAACGCGCTCGGCGGCGATGCTGCAGACGGTCGGCATCGCCGACCCCGACTCGCGGCTCGATGTCTATCCGCACGAGCTGTCGGGCGGCATGAAGCAGCGCGTGATGATTGCGATGGCGCTGCTGTGCGAGCCGAAACTGTTGATCGCCGACGAACCCACCACCGCGCTCGACGTCACGGTGCAGGCGCAGATCCTGCACCTGATGCGCGAGCTGCAACGACGCACCGGCACTGCCGTGCTGTTCATCACCCACGACATGGGCGTCATCGCCGAGATGTGCGACATCGTCGTGGTGATGTACGCCGCCCGCGTCGTCGAGCGCCGGCCGGTGATCGAGCTCTTCGAGCACAGCCGGCACCCCTACACGCGCGGCCTGCTCGAGAGCATTCCGCGCAAGGGCGTTTCGCACAAGTCGGCGCTGCCGACCATCGAGGGCGTGGTGCCCTCGCTGCTGACGCCGCCCAGCGGTTGCCGCTTCGCCGACCGCTGCGGTCGCTTCAAGGCGCTCGGCGCCGAAGACCAGCGCCGCTGCCAGCAAGACGACCCACGGCTGCTGCCAGACGGCAATGGCTGGGTGGCCTGCCACTTCCCGCTCGACGCAGGTGCAGCGTGACCGAAGCCGCTGTGACGCCACCGCTGCTCGTCGTCGAGGACTTGAAGAAACACTATCCGGTGCACGGCGGCATGTGGGGCCGCACGATCGGCACCATCCGCGCCGTCGATGGCGTCAGCTTCTCGGTGATGAAGGGCGAAACGCTCGGTCTGGTCGGCGAGTCGGGCTGCGGCAAATCGACGCTCGGCCGCACGCTGATGCGCCTGGAGGAGCCGACCGACGGCCGCGTCAGCTTCGAAGGCCGTGATCTGGCACACGCATCGTCACAGCAACTGTTCGGTTTGCGGCGCGACATCCAGATGGTCTTCCAGGACCCGTACTCGTCCCTCAACCCGCGCATGACCGTCGGCGAGATCGTGCGCGAGCCGCTGATCGTGCACCGCGTCGGCAGCAAGCTCGATCAGCTCGAGCGGGTGCGCATGCTGTTCGAAACCGTCGGCCTGGCGGGCGACATGCTCGGCCGTTACCCGAGCGAATTCTCGGGCGGCCAGCGCCAGCGAGTCGGCGTGGCGCGCGCGCTGGCGCTGAACCCCAAGCTCGTGGTCGCCGACGAGCCGGTCTCGGCGCTCGACGTCTCGGTGCAAAGCCAGGTGCTCAACCTGATGGTGCGCCTGCAGCGCGAGCTGGGCCTGACCTACATCTTCATCAGTCACGACCTCTCGGTGGTGGAACATGTCAGCGACACCGTGGCCATCATGTACCTTGGCCGCATCGTCGAGAAGGGGCCCGTGCGACAGATCTTCGGACGGCCGGCACATCCCTACACGCGGGCGCTGATCCAGGCCATCCCGTCGGGCAATCCGCGCGTGCGGCGCGAGGCGGCGCCGCTCGAGGGCGAGGCGCCGAGCCCGATGGCACCGCCCGCCGGCTGTGCCTTTTCTTTGCGGTGTCCGCACGCCGTCGAGGCCTGCCGCCAGACGGTGCCGTTGCTCGAGCATGTGGGCACGCCAAATTCGCAACCG
>JANOPR010000384.1:0-3456 GCA_031421955.1 Burkholderiales bacterium | reverse complement strand
CTGGGATGTCGGCCAGATGCTGGTCTTCGGCGTGCTGGGCTACGCGATGAAAAAGCTCGGCTACTCGCCCGCCGCCCTGGTGTTGGCGCTGGTGCTCGGGCCCCTGGCCGAACGCGCACTGCGCCAGTCGTTGATCATCTCCGACGCCGGGGTGGGGATCTTCTTCATGCGCCCGATCGCTGCCGTGCTCGTGGTTGCCGCCTTGCTCGCCGTGCTGGTGCCGGTCGTGCGCGCCTTGCTTGCGGCCCTGCGTCGTCGCTCAACGGCGGCTGGGTCCGCTGTCTGATACCAAATCGCGTTCAATCGCATAGGAACCAACAGCGGCTTGCGGCCCGTTGCAGCGGTGCGCGAATGCCCGCTTTCCGCTCGAGGTCTGCGCGTCGCGGCAGGCGGCGCCCGGCGCGGGCTCACACTGGGCCGGTCGGCGCGTTGCGCCGACTGCGCAGCGAGTTCGGCGACGGGCCATGAACCCGAGCACCGCAGGGCAGCCGGCCGCAGGCCGGCCGCCTCAGTCGCGCGCGGCGCCCTGTGCGGGCGCGCCTTTGCCGCGCCCATGCCTCCAGAGCAGCCATTGAGTGTCTGCTTTGGGCCGAGTTGGAACACTCAGATTGCTGCTATTGAATGCATTTGCGTATGAGTCAGCGGGCCTGCACCGCGTGCCGTGGGCGCAGGGTCAGCCGTCACCTCACACCTCGACCGTTTGGGCGTGCGGCGGCACGCTGGCCTGCCAGCCGAGTTCGTTGCTGATGCGAAAGCGCAATGCATCGGTGGCCTCGGGATTGCCGTGCACGACGAAGGTGTGCCGTGGCGCGCGTTTGAAGCCCGCCAACCACTGCATCAGCTCGTCGGCATCGGCGTGGCCGGAAAGGCCTTCGAGGTGGCTGACCTCGGCGCGCACCGGAATCATCTCGCCGAAGATCTTGACCTCGTGTTCGCCGGCCAGCAAGCGCGCCCCGCGCGTGCCCGCGACCTGGAAGCCCGCGAACACGATGTGATGGCGCGGCTCGGGTGCCATCGCCTGCAGGTGGTGCAGCACCCGGCCGCCGGTGGCCATGCCGCTGGCCGAGATGATCACTGCCGGGTAGCGCGATCGCGTCAGGCGCTGGGACTGGGCGGCGGTTTCCGTGAAACGTACGCCATCGGTCAGGGTACCGACTTCGCGCCGCGACACGCGCAGCAACTTGCGATGGCGCAACGTCAACTGGGTGGCGGCAATGGCCATCGGGCTGTCCAGGAAGATCGGCAGCGAGGGTGGAATGTCACCCGCCGCACGCAGACGCTGCAACACCAACAGCAGGGCCTGGGCGCGTCCGACCGCGAAGGCCGGCAGCAGCACGTTGCCGCCGCGTTGCACCGTGCGGCGGATGATGTCGCCGAGCGCGGCCTGCACGTCCTCGTGCGGGTGCAGGCGGTTGCCGTAGGTGGCTTCGATCAGGACCACGTCGGCGCGCGCGATGCGCTCGGGTGGCGGCAGCAGGACGTCATGCTGTCGGCCGAGGTCGCCGGAGAAGACGATGCGCTCGCGACCTGCGGCCAGCGTCACTGCATTGGCGCCGAGCAGATGGCCCACCGGCGTGAGCGAGACCTCGACACGGCCGACCTTCACGCTTTGGCCCGCCGGCAGCGCCGTGATGCGTTTGATCGCGCGCAGTGCATCGGCCCCGGTGTAGAGCGGCAGCGCCGTGCCGTGCCGGGACACGCCGTAGCGGTTGATGCGCCGGGCGTCTTCCTCCTGCAGGTGCGCGCTGTCGCGCAGCAGCACGTCGGCCAGGTCGCGCGTGGCGGTGCTGGCATAGACCGGGCCGCGGTAACCGCGCTTGACCAGCACCGGCAGGAAGCCGCTGTGGTCGAGGTGGGCGTGGCTGAGTACCACGGCGTCGATGCCCGCCGGATCGAAAGGCAGCGGCAGCCAGTTGCGCTCGCGGTGCAGTTTCAGGCCCTGGAACAGGCCGCAGTCGAGCAGGATGCGCGCGCCGCCGAACTCGATCAGGTGCTTGGAGCCGGTAACGCCGTCGGCGCCGCCGTGGCTGGTGAGTTTCATGCGGACTTTCTCAGGCGCATCAGCCTGATGCGCTGTACGAAGGTGGGCTGCATGGCCCCAATGTAGCGGGGGCAGGGCTGGCGATAGCGGCCCTCGTGTCCTACACTTTGATCTGCCGCATCCTGGGTGATCCTTCGGGAGCGCAAAGATTGCGGCGTGATGGCCCGTTCAAGGAGACTTTGCATGAAGCTCTACTACCACCCGGCATCGACGACCAGCCGCCCGATCCTGACCTTCGTGGCCGAGGCCGGCATCGACATCGACAAGCAAGTGGTCGATCTGTTCACCGGCGAGCACTTCCAGCCGGCCTATGACGCGATCAATCCGAACCACCTGGTGCCGGTGCTCGACGACGGGGACTTCCGGCTCACCGAGAGCTCGGCGATCCTCAAGTACCTGGCCGAGAAGGTGGGCTCGCCGCTCTATCCGCGTGACCTGCAGGCGCGCGCCCGTGTCAACGAACGCATGGACTGGGTGAACACGCAGTTGTGCCGTGAACTGGCCTACGGCTTTGTCTATCCGCAGATCTTTCCCAACCACAAGCGGCGCAGCGACGAGGCCCAGGCGGCCACGTTGCAATGGGGCCAGGAGCGTGCGCAGACCTGGCTCAAGGTGCTCGACGAGCACGTCCTGGGCCCGGGCAACAACTATGTCTGCGGCGACATGATCACGATTGCCGACCACTTCTGCGCCGCCTTCGTCGCTCTGGCCGAGACGACCGGCGGAAACTTCGCGGCCTATCCCAATGTGAACCGGTGGCTCGGGCGCATGAAGGCGCTCAAGAGCTGGCAGCCGTACCAGGCCATCGAGGGCTTTGCGGCTTCGCTCAAGGGTCAACCGATGCAGACCGTTTAAGCCGGTGACGATGACTCACGCAGGAGCGATCTGGCCATGATCCGCAAGTTGCACCACAACGCCTACCGCTGCCGAGATTCAGAGCAGACGCGGCGCTTCTATGAGGAGTTTCTCGGCCTGCCGTTGTCGGGCACGCTCGAGATCGGCGAGACCAAGAGCGGGCGGGCGACGAACACGCTGCACACCTTCTATCGCCTCGACGATGGCTCCTACCTGGCCTTCTTCGAGGCGCCCGACATGCCCTTCGACTTCAAGGCCCAGCACGACTACGACCTGCACATCGCGCTCGAGGTCGCGCCGCAGGCGTTGCAGGAGATGCTGGCCAAGGGGCGGGCGCAGGGGGTCGAGACGCGGGGCGTGTCCAACCATGGGTTCATCGACTCGATCTACTTCCGCGACCCCAACGGCTACGTGATCGAGTTGTGCGCCAAGCGCGCCGGCCACGACGCCGAGATGGACCCGGCGCACAACGGCGCGCGTGACAAGTTGCAGCGCTGGACGGCGGCCAAGGCCGCCGCTGGCGCTACACCTGCGGCAAGTTAGCGCCGCGGGCCGGGCGG
>JANOPR010000383.1:0-2307 GCA_031421955.1 Burkholderiales bacterium | reverse complement strand
CGGCGCCGCCACCCCGACCAGCGCATTCATGTTCGCGCCATCGACATAGACCCGCCCGCCATGGCGGTGCACGAGGGCGCACAGTTCCTTGACATGCGGATCGAACACGCCATAGGTCGACGGGTAGGTGATCATGATCGCAGCCAGGTCGGCGCTGTGCTGCTCGCACTTGGCCGCAAGGTCGGCCATGTCGACATTGCCCAGCGCGTCGCACTTGACCACCACCACGCTCATGCCGGCCATCTGCGCGCTGGCCGGGTTGGTGCCATGCGCCGACTCGGGGATCAGGCACACGCTGCGATGACCCTCCTTGCGCGACGCATGCCAGCCGCGAATCGCCAGCAGCCCCGCGTACTCGCCCTGCGAGCCGGCGTTGGGTTGCAGGCTGATACCCGCGTAGCCGGTGGCCTGGCAGAGCCAGGCGCAGAGCTGGTCGTTCAGTTGCGCATAGCCGGCGAGCTGGTCGCTTGGCGCAAAGGGATGCACCTGCGCAAACTCGGGCCAGCTGATCGGGATCATCTCGCTGGTCGCATTGAGCTTCATCGTGCAGGAGCCGAGCGGGATCATGGAGCGGTCCAGCGCCAGGTCCTTGTCGGAGAGCTGGCGGATGTAGCGCAGCATTTCGGTTTCGCTGTGGTGCGTGTTGAACACCGGGTGCGTGAGGAAGGCACTCGTGCGACGCAGGGCCAGCGGGATCAGCGGCTCGATGCCCTTGGTGTGCTCGGCCATGTTCGGCAGCGCAGCGCCCGTCGGCGCAAACCATGACCACAGCGCCTCGATGTCGGCGCGCGTGCTGGTCTCGTCGAGCGCGATGCCGAGGTGTTGGGGCGACAGGCGGCGCAGGTTGGCGCCGGCGGCGACGGCGCGCGCGGCGATGGCGTCGCTGCGCTCGCCGGTCTCGACGCTCAGCGTGTCGAAGGCATGCGGGTTCAGTACCTTCAGGCCCATCGACTGCAGGCCCTGCGACAGGATCGCGGTGTAGCTGGCCACGCGCTGGGCGATGCGCTTGAGACCCTGCGGGCCGTGGTAGACGGCGTACATGCTGGCGATCACGGCCAGCAGCACCTGCGCGGTGCAGATGTTCGAGGTCGCCTTCTCACGGCGGATGTGCTGCTCGCGTGTTTGCAGCGCGAGGCGATAGGCCGGCGCGCCATGGGTATCGATGCTGACGCCGACAATGCGCCCCGGCATCGAGCGCTTGAACGCGTCGCGACACGCGAGGTAGGCCGCATGCGGGCCGCCGGCGCCCATCGGGACGCCGAAGCGCTGCGAATTGCCGACCACGATGTCGGCGTCAAACTCGCCCGGCGGCACCAGGAGCGTGAGCGCCAGCAGGTCGGCCGCCACGATGAAGGCGGCGCCCTTGGCGTGCGCCTGTTCGACGTAGGGCTTGAGGTCATGCACCATGCCATCGGTGGCCGGGTACTGGGCGATGACGGCAAAGTAGTCGTGTTCCTGCATCAATGCCGGCGCGAAACCGACCACGACGTTGAGCCCCAGCGGCGCGGCGCGCGTGCGGATCACTTCGATGGTTTGCGGATGGCAGTCTCCGGCCACGATGACCGTGTCGGCCTTGGACTTCACGCTGCGCTTGGCCAGCGTCATGGCCTCGGCCGCGGCGGTGGCTTCGTCGAGCATCGAGGCGTTGGCGATGGCCATGCCGGTGAGGTCGCAGACGAGGGTCTGGAAATTCACCAGCGCTTCCATGCGGCCCTGCGAGATCTCCGCCTGGTACGGCGTGTAGGCCGTGTACCAGGCTGGGTTCTCGAGGATGTTGCGCGCGATGACACCAGGCGTGAGCGTGCCGTGGTAGCCCTGGCCGATGAAGCTCTTCATGACCCGGTTCTTCGCCGCCACCGCGCGCAATTCGGCCAGGGCCTGGGCTTCGCTGGCCGGCGGTGGCAGCGCCATGGCCTGCGCACGCGCGATCGATGCCGGCACCACCGCCTCGATCAGGGCGCGGCGCGTGAAGTTGGCTACCGCTGCGCCGATCACGGACAGCATGTGCTGCTCGTCGCTCTGGGACGGCCCGATGTGGCGGGACTGGAACTCGCTGGCGTTCTCGAGCGCATCGAGCGGCTGGGTGGCGGACATCAACATGAATCGACTTTCTCGTCAGCGGGGTGGGGTCAGAGCGACTTCAACAGGGCGTCGTACCCTGGCGGGTCGAGCAACTGCTCGAAGTGCTCCATGTGCGTGACATGGACCTTGAAGAACCAGCCGTTGCCCATCGGGTCGCTGTTGGCCAGCGCGGGGTCGGCGCGCAGGGCTGCGTTGACTTCGACCACTTCGCCTTCCACCGGCATG
>JANOPR010000382.1:0-7503 GCA_031421955.1 Burkholderiales bacterium | reverse complement strand
CTCGACTTCGTGCGCGAAGGCCTGAACGAAGGCTTCAAGTTCCACAACCCGCGCGAGAAGGATCGCTGCGGCTGCGGGGAGTCGTTCCGCGTCTAGCTGCCGTTGCGGACAGGGCCGCGCCAGGTGTGCCGCCTGCGCGCTGTCACTTCGGCAGGCGTGCGTGCGATGACAACGCGACTCGCGGCTCAAGAATCATGAACCTCGAAGACAACGACTTCGTCTTGTTCGGCCTGCCCGAACAGTACGACCTCGACCGCGCGGATCTGGACGCGCGGTGGCGCCGCCTGCAGTCATCGGCGCACCCCGACCGGTTTGCGTCTGAGGGTGGCGCTGCGCAACGCAGGGCCATGCAGTGGTCCGTGCGGATCAACCAGGCCTATGCGCGCCTGCGCGAGCCACTCTCGCGTGCAGCCTACCTGTGCGAGTTGCGCGGCGCACCGATTGCGGCGAACAGCAACACGGCCATGCCGCCCGAGTTCCTGTCGCAGCAGATGGCCTGGCGTGAGGCGCTCGCCGAATCGCCGAACGACACCGAACTGGCCGCGCTCGCGGTTCAGGTGCAAGCAGCCGAGGCCGATCAGTTGGCGCAATTGTCGGTGTTGCTCGACAGGCACGCGGCACCCGTAGAAGCGGCCGAGCGCGTGCGCGCGCTGATGTTCATTCAACGTTTTCGCGCCGATCTGCGTGAGCGGCTCGACGCGTTGCAAGACTGATTCCAGAAGAGTCCATGGCCCTGCTGCAAATTTCCGAACCGGGTCAGTCGCCTGACCCGCACACGCGGCGTATCGCGGTGGGCATCGATCTGGGCACCACGCACTCTCTTGTCGCGGCGGTGCGCCACGGCGCGGCGGAATGCCTGCCCGATGCCGCGGGTCGCGCCATCCTGCCCTCGGCGGTGCGCTATCTCGACGGCGGGCGGCGCGAAATTGGCGCCGCGGCATTGGCTGCGCAAGCCGACGATCCGCTAAATACCGTGGTTTCCGTCAAGCGCCTGATGGGCCGCGCCTTGCCCGACGTCGTCGGGCACGCCAAGTTGCCCTACCAGTTTGTCGACCGTCCAGGCATGGTCGCCATCAGCACCCGAGACGGTATCAAGACCCCGGTCGAGGTGTCGGCCGAGATTCTTGCCACCTTGCGCCAGCGCGCGCAAGACAGCTTCGACACCGACGAACTGTTTGGTGCCGTGATCACCGTGCCCGCCTACTTCGACGACGCGCAGCGGCAGGCGACCAAGGACGCGGCCAGGTTGGCGGGCCTCAACGTACTGCGCCTGATCAACGAGCCGACTGCCGCCGCGGTCGCCTACGGCCTGGACAATGGCATCGAGGGTCTGTACGCCGTCTACGACCTGGGCGGCGGGACCTTCGACATCTCGCTGCTGCGCTTGACCCAAGGCGTGTTCGAGGTGGTCGCCACTGGTGGTGACGCCGCACTCGGCGGTGACGACTTCGACGCCGCACTGGCAGAGTGGGCGCTCGCCGCTGCGGGCCGAGTGGCTGACTCCGCCCACGACCGCCGCGCCGTGCTGGTGGCGGCGCGAGCGGCCAAAGAGGCGCTCAGCGCCGTCGACTCTGCGGTCCTGGCTTGCTCGCTTTCTGGCGGACCGTTGTCCGTGGAAGTGTCGCGGACCCAGTTCGAGACGCTCGCCAAGCCGCTGATCGACAGGACGCTGGCCGCAGTCAAGCGTGCCTTGCGCGACGCCAACCTTGCCCGCGAGGAAGTGAAGGGGGTCGTGATGGTCGGTGGCTCCACGCGGATGCCAGCGGTACGTACGGCCGTCGGCGAGTTGTTCGCTCAACCTCCGCTGGTGAACCTGAACCCCGACGAGGTGGTTGCGGTCGGCGCCGCGATCCAGGCCAACCAGTTGGCGGGCAATGCGGCCGACGGCGAGATCTTGCTGCTCGACGTGATCCCGTTGTCGCTCGGTGTCGAGACGATGGGCGGTTTGGTTGAGCGTATTGTCGAGCGCAACAGCACCATTCCCACTGCCAAGGCGCAGGACTTCACGACCTACCAGGACGGGCAGACGGCCATGGCGCTGCATGTGGTGCAGGGCGAGCGCGAACTGGTTGCCGATTGCCGCTCGCTCGGCCGCTTCGAGTTGCGCGGCATCCCACCGATGGTTGCCGGCGCAGCGCGCATCCGCGTTGCCTTCGAGGTCGACGCTGATGGCCTGCTCAATGTCTCGGCGCGCGAATTGATATCCGGTGTCCAGGCGGCGATCACGGTCAAGCCGAGCTATGGGCTGGCCGATGACGAAATCGCGCGCATGCTCCGCGATGGCTTTGCCCGGGCCGACGAGGATGCCGCAGCGCGTTCGCTGCGAGAGGCGCGCGTCAACGCCGACCGCATGCTGCTGGCCACGCGGTCGGCGCTGGCTGCCGATGGGGACCTGCTCAGCCTGACAGAGCGCGAAGCCATCGACGCCTTGATGGTCGATGTGCAACGCATCGCGCAATGCGATGACCACCACACGATCGATGCCGCGGTCAAAGCGCTGGCTGCCAGCACCGAAGCGTTTGCAGCCGCACGCATGAACCGCGGCATCCGCCAGGCGCTTGCCGGGCGCAACGTCGAAGACCTCTGAACAGCCGCCCCATGCCAGTCATCAGGATCCTGCCCCACGCCGAGTACTGCCCCGAGGGCGACCAGATCGATGCACCTTCGGGCACGTCGATATGCGAGGCCCTGCTCGAGAACGGCATCGCCATCGAGCATGCCTGCGAGATGAGCTGTGCATGCACCACGTGCCACGTGATCGTGCGCGACGGACTCGAGTCGCTGGGCGAGATGGACGAGAGTGAGGAAGACCTGCTCGACCGTGCCTGGGGCCTGGAGCCGACCTCGCGCCTGTCGTGCCAGGCCATTCTCTCGAACCGCGACGTGACCATCGAGATTCCCAAGTACTCGATCAACCACGCCAAGGAAAACCACTGAGGGCGTGAAAAAACCCGCCGCGGCGGGTTTCTCCTGGGGTGCGCGTGACCTCAGTTGCGAGGTGCTTCTGAGCCCGTGATCGTGCGGCGGAACCACTCCCCGATCGGGCGTAGGGAGTCGAATATCGAGTCTGGCGCGCCCTCCTGTTCGCGTAGAAGGCCGCGTTCGCCGAGCATCTGAATGAACATGCGCACCTCCAGCTTGGTCGCACCGCTGGACAGTCCCAGGTGCTGCACCGACATGTACCGATGCGACATGTCGCTGAGCATGCGCCGGTACACCGTTCGGTGGTAGGGCGCCGGCAAATCCGGCCAGGCCGCGAGCTTGTATTCCTTCATGGTGGCTGTGCGTGGACCGCGTCCGCTGTCGGCCTCGTTCTAGTTCAGTGTCCCTAGAGTAGCCGCGCAAGTCCCGTCAAGCCAAGCAATTAGGGGGTGAAAGAGGGCTGTTTCTGGTCTTCATTTGTATGGTTTTGCAAGCACCGTGCCGCATGTCACGAACCAGGACCTCAAAGAGTCGTTGGCTACACTCGACCGATGCAGGTCCTGGGCATCGAGTCGTCTTGCGATGAAAGCGGCGTTGCCCTGGTCCAGTGGCAGCGCGACGAGCCGCCGCGCTTGTTGGCGCACGCGCTGTACAGCCAGATTCAAATGCACGAAGCCTACGGCGGTGTGGTGCCGGAGTTGGCTTCGCGTGACCACATCCGCCGAATCGTCCCGCTGGCGCGGCAGGTGCTTGCACAGACCGGCAGCCGACTCGAAGACATTGACTTGGTTGCCTACACGCGCGGGCCTGGGCTGGCCGGTGCGTTGCTGATTGGTGCGGGGGTCGGTTGTGCGCTGGCGGCGGCGCTGGACGTACCGGTGCTCGGCGCGCACCACCTTGAGGGGCATTTGCTGTCGCCGTTCCTGTCGGCCGACCCGCCGCGGTTTCCGTTCATCGCCCTGCTGGTATCGGGCGGTCATACGCAGTTGATGCAGGTGCAGGGCGTGGGCGACTACGTGTTGCTCGGCGAGACGATCGACGACGCCGCTGGCGAGGCGTTCGACAAGAGTGCCAAGCTGCTGGGCTTGGGCTACCCAGGTGGGCCCGCGCTGGCGCAACTGTCGGCGCAGGGCGACGCATCGGCATTCGCGCTCCCCAGGCCGCTGCTGCACAGCGGCGACCTGGACTTCTCGTTCTCGGGCTTGAAGACTGCCGTGTTGACACAGGTACGCAAGCTGGGTCCGACGCCGAGCGCGCAGCAGCGCGCGGATCTTGCTGCGTCGACCCAGGCGGCGATCGTCGAGGTGCTGGTCAAGAAGTCGATGCAGGCCTTGCGCGACAGCGGCCTGGCGCGGCTCGTGGTCGCCGGAGGCGTCGGCGCCAATACCGAACTGCGCCGCCAACTCAACGCCTCCTGCGCCAAGGCGCACGTGCGCGTGCACTACCCCGAACTGGACCTGTGCAGCGACAACGGCGCCATGATCGCGCTGGCTGCGGCCATGCGGGTGCAGTCGGGCCGCACCGTGCCCGAGCGCAGCCTGTCGTTCAACGTGCGGCCGCGCTGGTCGCTCGACGCCATCGACACGCTCGATTGAGTCGCTTTACGTGTTCGTAGCGGTGCTGGCGACCTTGCGCACAGCCTGCTCGCCGAGGGCGAACTCCTACAATGTGCAACGGTACGGCGCTGTGCGCCGCGCCGATCCGGATGCCGCGCAACTTGGCAGCGGCATTTTCTTTTTGAACCCTTGCTTTCCATGACTCAAGTTCCAATCACGCGCCGTGGCGCCCTGTTCCTGGCCTTGGCGGCCAGCTGCGCCCGTGCCAGCGCTCAAACCAGCCCGGCGCCGTTGCGCCTGGCATTGATCGAAGGCCTGTCAGGCGCTTTTGCCAATGCCGGCGAGGCGGTGTGGCACAACCTGGTGTGGGCGGTCGAACGTGCCAACCGACGCGGGGGCGTGGCGCTGCCCGGGGGCATGCGCCGCCTCGAGTTGCTGCGGCTGGACAGCAAGGGCAGCAGCGAAGAGGCGCTGTCGATGCTGCGCTCGGCGATCGACCAGGGTGTCGGCGTTGTCTTGCAGGGCAACAGCTCGGCCACCGCGGCCGCGTTGATCGACGCCGTGGACAAGCACAACGATCGCGTGCCCGATCGTCGCGTCATATTTCTCAACTACTCTGCGGTCGACCCCGCGTTGACCAACGAGCGCTGCAGCCCATGGCACTTTCGCTTCGACGCGCACGCCGACATGCGGCTGACCGCATTGACCGAAGTGCTGCGCGGCGATGCATCGGTGAAGAAGCTGTACCTGATCGGCCAGGACTACAGTTTTGGCCAGCACGTGAACCGGCAGGCACGCGCCATGCTGGCCGTAAAGCGGCCCGACATCGAGATCGTCGGTGACGAGTTGCATCCGATGGGGCGGGTCAAGGATTTCCTCCCCTACGCCGCCAAGATCCAGGCCAGCGGCGCGCAGGCCGTCCTCACCGGCAACTGGGGCAACGACCTGACGCTGCTCGTGAAGGCCACGCGCGAAGTCGGCGCCCGGCTCAAGTTCTATACGTTCTACGGCAACGCGCTGGGCGCACCGGCGGCGATCGGCGAGGCCGGCGTCGGCGCCGTTCATGCAGTGGCCGAGTGGCATCCGAACATCGGTGGCGCGGCGTCGGACAGTTTCTATGCCGCGTTTCGCCAACGATTTCCCGAGCCGCGTGACGACTATGTGCATGCGCGCCTTCAGTTCATGGTCGAGATGCTGGTGGCCGCGATCGAGCGCGCCGGGAGCGCCGAAGCCGGCGCGATCGCACAGGCCCTGTCCGGCATGACTCTGGACCCCCGCGCGCTCGGCGGCCTGCACGCCGGCGCCATGCGCGCCGGCGACCACCAGTTCCAGCAGCCGCTCGTGGTCAGCGTGATGGACCGCGTGGGCGCGCCGGGCGTGCGCCACGATGTCGAAGGCTCGGGCTTTGGTTTTCGCACCGTGCGCCGCTTCGAGGCCCGCGAGCTCGAGATGCCGCACAGCTGCAAGATGCTGCGCAATACCTGACCCCTGAGGCCTCGCCATGCGTCTTGCGATCGAACAGCTGCCGGCCTCGCGCATCCGCGAGGTCGCCAATGCCGGCCTGGGCCGCAGCGACGTGCTGCCGTTCTGGTTTGGCGAGAGCGACGAGGTCACCCCTGTCGCCGTGCGTGAGGCGGCGGCGGCATCGCTGATGCGCGGCGAGACCTTCTACGCCCACAACCTCGGTCTGACCGAGCTGCGCGAGGGCTTGGCGGCCTACGCGTCGGCGTTGCACGGGCCGGTCGGTGTCGAGCGCATCGCGATCACTTCGGCCGGGGTGACCGCGCTGATGCTGGCGATGCAGATGCTGGCCGGTGCCGGTGATGAGGTCGTCGTTGTCGTGCCGGTCTGGCCCAACCTCACCGCGCAACCGGCCATCCTCGGCGCCAACGTCAAGCGCGTGCCGCTGGCGCCCGGCGTCGATGGAGCCTGGGCCCTGGACCTGCAGCGGCTGCTCGACGCCGTGACGCCCGCGACCAAGGTCTTGCTGGTCAATGCGCCGAACAACCCCACGGGTTGGACGCTGTCGCGCGACGAGCAACAGGCCATCCTCGGGCATTGCCGCAAGACAGGCACGTGGGTGGTCGCCGACGAGGTCTACGAACGCGTCTGGTTCGGCGCGGGCAAGGCCGCGCCGAGCTTCCTCGACGTCGCCGCACCCGAGGACCGTCTGGTGGTCGCGCAGAGTTTTTCCAAGACCTTCCTGATGACGGGCTGGCGCCTGGGCTGGCTGGTGCTGCCGCCGGGCCATCTGGACGCCATCGGCAAGCTGATCGAGTTCAACAGTTCCTGCGCACCGGTCTTTGTGCAACGCGGGGCACTCGCCGCGCTGGACATCGAGGCCGAGTTCGTGCCCGGCCTGGTCGAGCGCCTGCGTGCCGGCCGCGATCTGCTGATTGACGGCCTACGGACGCTGCCGGGCATCCAGGTCGCGCGGCCGCAGGGGGGCATGTATGCCTTCTTCCGCGTCGAGGGCCAAGCCGACTCTCTGGCCTTGGCCAAGCACCTCGTCACTGGCCATGGCCTGGGCTTGGCGCCGGGTGTCGCGTTCGGCCACGAGGCCGAAGGCTGGCTGCGCTGGTGCTTCGCTACGAGGGACCCGGCACGGCTGCGAGACGGACTGACCCGGCTGGCTGGGGCGCTTGGCCTATAATCCGGGTCTTCGCGGCGGGCAATCGCCTGCGAAAACAAGCACGGCATGGGTCGGTTTCACCCGTGACCGCAAGTAGAACCGGAAACCGCGAGGGTCAGCGTCGTTGAATGCCGACGCACCCTGCCGGCGGTTTCCATGAACTAGGAAATCGCCATCATGGTCATGAGTACCCAACAAGTCGCCGAGGTCGTCAAGGCCAACGCCCGCGCTGCCAACGACACCGGCAGCCCCGAAGTGCAAGTCGCTTTGCTGACCGCGCACATCAACGAACTTACCCCCCACTTCAAGCTCCACGCCAAGGACCACCACGGTCGCCGTGGCCTGGTGAAGATGGTCAACCAGCGCAAGCGCCTCCTGGCCTACCTGAAGGGC
>JANOPR010000381.1:0-1513 GCA_031421955.1 Burkholderiales bacterium | reverse complement strand
CCTGACACAGATGACGATGGGCTTCTCGCGCGACGACGCCGGCAAGTTCCTGCCCGACTACCTGAAGCGCGGCATCTACGAACACGACCCCTTCCGCACCATCGACCAGAAGGGCGTGGGCCTGCTGGTCGAGATGGCGGTAGCCAAGGGCCGTTCGGTGCGGCCAGACCTCGAAGTCGGCATCTGCGGCGAACATGGCGGCGATCCTGCGTCGGTGGCCTTCTTCCACCGCGCCGGGCTCGACTACGTGAGCTGCTCGCCCTTCCGAGTGCCGATCGCGCGGCTGGCGGCGGCGCAGGCTGCCGTCGCGGACTGACGAAGGCTGGTGGCCGAGGTGCCGAAACGGGCTGACGTCGAATGCGTCAGTCATGTCGATGCCGCGGCGTGCAAAGGTCTCGACGCGAGCGGGTTGCCGCCAGCGCCTTCGGCCGGCGCGCTGGTTGGCCAACAAAGGCGTGCAATGCAACGCCGCGGGCCAGGTGGTGTTGAAGCTGAAGACACCCTGGCGCGACGGCACCAGGCACCTCGCGATGTCGCCGCCGGAGTTCACGCAGCGGCTCGCGGCGCTGGTGCCACGCCGGCGCCAGCTTCCTCGCGGCTGTTCGCCAGATGCCGCGCGCGAACGGCTGCTTCGCAGCGATCGCCGCAGCACCGTGGATGTCGCTGAAGGGTCGTGTGCCGCCCTCCACACGGTCGCAGCGAACAGCCGGCCCAGGCAAGATTGCTGAAGTTCAGGCGGCCGGGTCGACTGCACCATTGAAGCCGTGAGCCACCCGCCAGTCTCCTAGGCACAGGAACGCCACTCAGCGCACCGGCGCACCCGCACCCCGGCCGCCGCGAGAATGCGCGCATGCCCACCACTGCCGCGCCCAGCGCCACGCTCACCCGCGCCGCCTTCGCCACGCTGCTGCTGATCGCCTTCGTGATGGGCGCCAACCATGTCGCGGCGCGGGTGGCGTTCAACCACGGCGTGGACGTCGCCACTGCGGTGAGCTTTCGCAGCGTCATCACGGCCCTCGTGGTCGGCCTGCTGCTGGTGGTTCAGCGCGTGCCGGTGCAACTTGGCGCGCGCCACCGGCGTGCGTTGCCGGTCATCGGCTTGCTGATCGGCGTGCAGAGCCTGTGCCTCTATGCGGCCGTGGCGCGTCTGCCGGTGGCGCTGGCGCTGCTGGCCTTCAACACATTCCCGCTGTGGACGGCGCTGTGGGCGCGCGTCGTCTACCAGCACCGACCCGAGCCGCGCGTCTTGCGCGCCATGCCCGTGATGCTGCTGGGGCTGGGGCTGGCGCTGGATGTGCTGGGTGCCGCGTCGGGCCTGGGCGTGGCCGGTCAATGGGGGCGCATCGGCAGCGGCGTGGCCTTTGCGCTGGCGGCCGCCGCCACCTTCGGCATGGCGCTGGTGCTGACGCAGCACGAGGCGGGTGATCTGGACGGGCGCCTGCGCACCTTCACCACCTTGACGCTGGCGGGCGTAATCGCCCTGGGCGGCGTGGCCACGCAGGGCGGCTTTCAC
>JANOPR010000380.1:0-4419 GCA_031421955.1 Burkholderiales bacterium | reverse complement strand
GCCCCCCGAGGGGAGCTCGGGCCGCTTGGGAGCGGCCCGGCGCCGGCCCGAGTTGACAGCCCCAAGCTCGCTGCGCTCGCGCGCACCGCTAGCATTGACGGACTTCGACAAGGAGACCCTGCATGCTGCAACTCGTGATTGGCAACAAGAACTACTCCTCCTGGTCGATGCGGCCGTGGGTTCTGCTGCGTCACTTCGGCATCGAGTTTGACGAGATCAAGCTGCGCTTTAACTTCTCGCCGGACTCTTCGTTCTACCGCGAGCTGGCGCGCTACACGCCCGCCGCGCGGGTGCCGGTGCTGCTGATCGACGGCTTCGCGGTCTGGGACACGCTGGCGATTGCCGAGACCTTGGCGGATCGGTTCCCGGACCTGCCGCTGTGGCCGCGCGAGCCTGCGCAGCGTGCCCGCGCGCGCAGCCTGGCTGCCGAGATGCATGCCGGCTTCACGGCGCTGCGCAACCATTGCCCGATGAACATCGAGGCTGCGCTGCCCGAAGTCGGTGCACGCGTGCTGGCAGCCGAGGCCGACCTGCGTCGCGACCTCGCACGCATTGACGCGATGTGGCGTGGGCAGCTGGCTGCCAGCGCCGGCCCGTTCCTGTTTGGCGAATTCGGCGCGGTCGACGCCTACTACGCACCGGTGGCGGCGCGCGTTCGCACTTACGCCTTGCCGCTGTCGGCGCCCGCGCAGGCTTATGTCGAGCGCCTGTGGGCCTCGCCGGGCGTGTCGGCCTGGGTCAGCGACGCGCTGGCCGAGCGCGACTTTCTCGACTTCGAGGAGCCTTATCGGCAGTCCGCGGCTTCGTGACCTCAGGCCAGCGCAGGGCCGCTCCCAAGCGGCCTGAGCTCCCCTCGGGGGACGCGAGCGCAGCGAGCTTGGGGCCGTCATCTACGAGTGAACACCAGGTCCCAGACCCCGTGGCCGAGATTGAGGCCGCGCAGCTCGAACTTGGTCTGCGGCCGATAGTCGGGCCGCAGCGCAAAGCCGTCGCAGCTGTTGGCCAGGTGCGGTTCGGCTGTCAGCACCGCCAGCATCTGCTGGGCATAGGGTTGCCAGTCGGTGGCGCAATGCAGCCGGCCACCTGGCGCCAGCCGTGAGGCGAGCAGGGCCACGAACGGCGGCTGGATCAGGCGCCGCTTGTGATGCTTCTTCTTGTGCCAGGGGTCGGGGAAGAAAACATGCACTGCGGCCAGAGACGCCGGCGCGATCATCGACTCCAGCACCGCGACCGCGTCGTGCTGCACGAGTCGCAGGTTCGTCAGGCCGGCCTGATCGATGCGCTGCAGCAGCGCCCCGACACCCGGAGGGTGGACTTCGATTCCGATGAAGTCGCGCTCTGGCTGTGCGGCCGCGATGGCCGCCGTCGCCTGGCCCATGCCAAAACCGATCTCGACCACCAGCGGTGCGGTTCGGCCGAACACGGCCGTCGGGTCGAGCGGCTCGCTGTCGAGCGGCAGCACGAGACGCGGCCCGAGTTCTGCCAGCGCACGCATCTGGCCGCTGCCCATGCGGCCGGCGCGCAGGACGTAGCTGCGGATCGCGCGACGCTCTGCCGGGGGTGGGCCGGCGACTGGACAGGATCGACTCATGGGGCGCACATTGTCGCAACCTGCGACGCTGCGCTCACGCGCCGACGGTTGCGCCCGTGCCCGGCCCGGTCAGCGCCTGTGCAGACGCGTTCTCCACGCTAGAATTCGCGCCGTACCGCGGGTGTAGTTCAATGGTAGAACGGCAGCTTCCCAAGCTTCATACGAGGGTTCGATTCCCTTCACCCGCTCCAACTTGACTGGGCCCCGCATGGGCCTCTGGTTCGCTCGCCGATGACGCCGCAGGCCCCGCTCAAACCGACCGCCACGCTGTTGTGCGTGGGCCTGACAGTGCCCGGTGCGACATGTTGTGCCACCTTGGATGAAGCCGCATTGCATCTGCGCGAGGTGAGCTATGAGGTCATGGTCGCCTCGACACCCGCCGAAGAACTGCTGCATTGGGCCTCGCTGTCGCACGCCGCGCTCGATACCGCCGTGGTGGCGCTGTTGTCCGAGTCGCCTGTCGAAAGCGTGCTGGCTGCGCTGCTCGAGCGGGGCGTGCAGGACATCGTCGTGCAGGGCGATGCCCCCGCCGACGCATTGCAGCGGCGCATGGACATTGCCGTGCGGCGCAAGGCCCTGGACCGGATGGCGCGCAAGGCCTTCGCCACCGACCTGGCCACCGGTCTGCCCAACCACAGCCAACTGCTCGAGCACATGACCCACCTGCTCGCACTGCGCGAACGCGAGCCCGCACCGATGGCAGTGATCGCTCTGCGTATCGAGGGCCTGGCCACCGTGCAGGCCTCGCTCGGCATCGAGTCGTCGAATGTGCTGCGACGCAAGGTCGCAGTGCGCCTGCGCGCCAGCCTGCGCGCCAGCGACGTGGTGGCTTCGATCGGCAACGATGCGTTCCTGGTATTGCTTGCATGGGTCGACGCGGCGACCGACGGCGAGCGCGTTGCGGCCAAGCTGGTGCAGTCGCTGCACCAACCCTTCAATGTGGCCGGCACCGACGTTGCCGTGGCGGTGAGTGCCGGTCTGGCGCTGTACCCCAAGCATGGCAAGACGGCCGACGCGCTGTTGCGGCGCTCCGTCGGGCAGGCGGCAAGCCTGGCCACGGTCGGGCGCGAGGGCTTTGCCAACCGCGTCGAGCGCGGGCCCTCAAGCGCCGCCAACGACGACGCCTGAGGGGCGCGCCCTGCGCCGACCGCGTCAGCGGTGCACGCGCACACCCCTTCCTATAATCGAAAATTGCGCGTCAACAGGCCGTTGTGCGCGCGTTGCAAGCCACCTGAAAGCCCCGGATGAAAGCCGCCGAGATCCGCTCCACGTTCCTGCAGTACTTCGAGTCCAAGGGCCACCAGCTCGTGGCCTCGTCGCCCGTGGTGCCCGGTGACGATCCGACGCTGCTGTTCACCAACGCCGGCATGAACCAGTTCAAGGACGTGTTCCTCGGCTTCGACAAGCGACCGTACAACCGCGCCGCCACCAGCCAGAAGTGCATCCGCGCCGGCGGCAAGCACAACGACCTCGAGAACGTCGGCTACACCGCGCGCCACCTGACGTTCTTCGAAATGCTCGGCAACTTCAGCTTCGGCGACTACTTCAAGCACGATGCGATCCAGTTCGCCTGGGAACTGCTGACCGAAAACTTCAAGCTGCCCAAGGAGAAACTCTGGGCCACCGTGTATGCGGAAGACGACGAGGCCTACGACATCTGGCTCAAGGTGATCGGCCTGCCGGCCGAGCGCATCGTTCGCATCGGCGACAACAAGGGCGCGCGCTATGCGTCGGACAACTTCTGGATGATGGGCGACACCGGCCCCTGCGGCCCGTGCAGCGAAATCTTCTACGACCACGGCCCGGCCGTGGCTGGCGGCCCGCCGGGATCGCCCGAGCAGGACGGCGACCGTTACGTCGAGATCTGGAACAACGTCTTCATGCAGTTCAACCGCACCGAAGACGGTGTCATGCATAAGCTGCCCAAGCCCAGCGTCGATACCGGTATGGGCCTGGAGCGGTTGTCGACCGTGCTGCAGGGCGTGCACACGGTGTTCCAGATCGACTTGTTTCAGAGCCTCATTGAGGCAACTCGCAATGCGCTCTTCAGGGTTGCCAAGGATGACGAAGCGCTGGCCATCATCCTTGACAAGACAACGGTCAACCCATCGATGCAGGTCATTGCTGACCACATTCGTGCCTGCGCGTTCACAATCGCAGATGGTGTGATCCCCGGCAACGAAGGCCGAGGCTACGTGCTGCGCCGCATTGCGAGGCGCGCGATTCGTCATGGCTACAAGCTCGGCGCGCGCCAACCCTTCTTCCATATGCTGGTGGAGCGTCTGGCCGCCGAGATGGGTGATGCCTACCCTGACCTGCGCCGAGACGCCGCGCGTGTCACCGAGGTGCTCAAACAGGAAGAGGAGCGCTTCTTCCAGACCATTGCCAATGGCATGGAGATCCTGGAGACGGCCCTGGCCGGCGGTGCAAAGGTGATCGCCGGTGACATCGCCTTCAAGCTGCACGACACCTTCGGCTTCCCGCTCGACCTGACGGCCGACGTGTGCAGAGAACGTGGTGTCAAGGTCGACGAAGCCGGCTTCAACGCCGCGATGAACCGCCAGCGCGAGCAAGCGCGTGCCGCGGGCAAGTTCAAGCTGGCGCAGGGGCTCGAATACCGCGGCGCCGACACCACCTTCCACGGCTACGAACACCTGGTCTGCGAACACGCACGGGTCACCGCGCTCTACATCGACGGCACGCCGGTGCAGGCCGCGAAGCCCGGCGACGACGTGGTCGTCGTGCTCGACCACACCCCGTTTTATGCCGAGAGCGGCGGCCAGGTGGGCGACACCGGCGAGCTGCGCAGCGCCACCACACGCGTCGTT
>JANOPR010000379.1:0-2257 GCA_031421955.1 Burkholderiales bacterium | reverse complement strand
CGTTCAGAGCGTCGGCCGGGCCTTTTATGACCCAGCGGCCGATGCCGCCAGGGGATGCGATGAGGTGCTTGTCAATGGCGCGCGCAACGGCAAAACCCCCACTTTCGCCGAGTACCTGCACGCTGAAGTGCTCGGCGGCCTCGGGGTGAGGGGCCAGCGATAGAACGACAGGCCCGGTTAGGGATCGTTCGGAAACAAGCTGATCACTTCAAGTCCGGTCGTATCGAGTAGTTCCACTCGCCGTGGAATTCATTTGGCTCGATATCGATGGTGGAGAAATCGGCGTCGCTGACGACCAAACCCTTCGGATAGGCGTTGGTGTCGATCTCGGAACGCACCTTCAAGCCACTGCGCGTCTTGGTGTTGGCGATGAGTTGCACGATCACTTCGTGGCTGATGAGTGGCCGACCGCGCCAGTTCATGGTGATGAAGGAGAACAGGCGATGCTCGATCTTGTTCCACTTGCTGGTGCCTGGCGGGAAGTGGCACACGCGAATGCGCAACCCCGTCTCCCGCGCCAGGCGACTCAACTCCAGTTTCCACAGCCGAACCCGGTAGCCGTTGCTGCCGCCGCCATCGGCGGTGATGGTCAGCTCGCTCGCCTCGGGGTAGCGCAAGCGCCCCATCGTGAACCACCAGCGGCGGATCGTCTGTACGGCGAACGCCGACGTGTCGTGATCCGTGCCCACGCTGACCCAGCCCTCGTCAGCGCCGATGTCGTAGACACCGTAGGGATTGGCGCGGCCCAGCTCAGGGTCGATGAAATCGTGGACCTTGACCTTCTCGGGGTCGCCTTCAGGCTGCCACTCACGCCCGCCATTCTTGAACAGGCCCACCAGTTCCTTCTTCTTCGTGTCCACCGAGATCACGGGTTGGCACGCGGCCAGCGCAGTCGCGACGGTCGCGTTGATATTCTCGAACTGCTCGTTGCGATCCGGGCTCTGGTTGCCTTCGACGACCTTGGCATTGCCTTGCAAGCTGAAGCCCTGGACCTTGAGCAACTCTCCCACGACCACATGGCTGATCGCATGGCCCATGGCCTTGAGCTCCTCGGCCAGCACACGCAGGCTCTTGCACGTCCACCGCAGCGCCGACTCCGGGTCACCTCGCGTGGTCGGATCAACCAGGGCGAGCAGGTCCCGCACCAGCGTCGGATCCTTCTCAGTCGCTGGCTTGCGTCCACCGCCGCTGCGACGGGTCGAGCCAGCCGGCGCCAAAGGAGATGCCGTGATGAATTCGTTGCTCGTGCCTTCGAGCTCTTGCATTCCCGACACGATGGTGTTGCGCGACACACCCGTGGCGGCCACCACCTGTGATACCCCTCCGCGCCCCAACACCTTCGCCTCGGCGGCCGCAAACGTGCGCCGTTGACGTTCATCCAGATGCTCGCGCATTAACTTCCAACGCTGCGCAATCGGCGACTCTGCTTGCATCTCGCAAGCGTAACCCCATTCGCTAAATGTGTGAAGTTATTTCCTAACGAACCCTAAGCCGATCAGACCGCCGCGCCAGCGCGCCGAAACCCACTCGACGCCTCCATCAAGCTCTTGGTGTAGTCGGCCTGCACGCGGTGCGCGGCAAGTTCCGAAGCATCCACCATCTCGACCATGCGGCCGCGCTGCATCACCATCAGCCGCTCGCACAGGTGGGTGACGACAGCGAGGTCGTGGCTGACCATCACAAAGGTCAGGCCGTTTTTGCGGCGCAACGCTTCGAGCAGGTTCAAGACTTCGGCCTGCACCGAGGCGTCGAGCGCCGAGGTGGGTTCGTCGAGCAAGAGCACTTGCGGCTCGAGGATCAAGGCGCGCGCCACCGCGACACGCTGGCGCTGGCCGCCGGACAGCTGGTGCGGAAAGCGAAAGCGAAAGCCGTCGCCCAGGCCGACTTCGTCGAGCGCGCATTCGATGCGCGTGTCGGTGTCACTCATGCCGTGAATGGCCAGCGGCTCGGCCAGGATGCGGTCGACCGTTTGGCGTGGATGCAGTGAGCCGTAAGGGTCTTGAAAGACCATCTGCACCAGGCGACGAAAGTCTTTGCTGCCCGGCGCGTGCGCGCTGCCGCTGAGCTGCACCCGGCCTGCCGACATCGGCGCCAGGCCGCAGATAGCGCGCAGGATGGTGCTCTTGCCCGAGCCCGATTCGCCGACGATGCCGAAGCTTTCACCCGGCCCGACGTCGAAGGAGACATCGTCCACCGCGGTGAAGCCGTCGAAGACCACGCTGAGATGGCTAACACTCAAACCGATCATGCTAGCCAC
>JANOPR010000378.1:0-3194 GCA_031421955.1 Burkholderiales bacterium | reverse complement strand
GGTTGAAAAGTCGTCGACGATCAGGAATTTCAGGTTCGTGGTATCGCTCATGTCGGTCCTCGCTCGATTGCGCTCAGGAGCTTATCGGTCGCCTGCCTTGGAACTTGAGACGCTCACGCAGCCGCCGCCGTGGCCCGCAATGGCGCCGAACTGGGCCCGATCCCGAGCGCTATTCGATCGATCCGGCGGCGGCCCGCATCCGCACAATTCGAGCCGAACCCTCGGTCGTGGCCACCACGTTCCGAGACCCAATCTGTCCGCTCAATGAACCCAGTCCTTTCGCCTGACGAAGCCGCGGCGCCCGCCGGTTTCTCGACCCTGCGCCTGCACCTGCGGCGCGTGAGCAAGGGCTGAGTCGATGCCGGCCGAATCCGTGATTTCGTCGCTGCTGTGGTTCATTGCCATCCTGGCATTGATCCCGTTGGCGCTCTGGCTGTTGAAGCGCACGCCTGCGGGCAGCGGCACAGCCAACGGACTGATGCGCACCGTGGCGGTGCTGCCCCTGGCGCCGAGCCAGCGCGTGGTGACGATCGAGGTCGGCAGCGGCGACGCCCGCCGCTGGCTCGTACTCGGCATCACCGGCCAGCAGATCGCCACCTTGCACACCATGGCGCCGCAGGACGAGGTCGTCGTCGCGCCGCCCACTGCCTCGCCCTTCGCGCAGGTGTTCGACCGGCTGCAGCAGCGCAACAAGGACCGCGATGAGCGCTGAACACACCCTTGGCGCCGCACAGCGCTACCAGCGGCTCGCGCGCACCCTCGGCGTGTGCTTGTTGTCGGCGTTGCCGGCGCTGGCTTTAGCCCAGCAGGCCGGCGGCAACAGCCTGCCGCTGGTAGTGGCGCAAGGCGCCGGCGGCACCAGCTACTCGGTGCCGATCCAGACCCTGCTGTTCTTCACCGCGCTGTCGTTCCTGCCGGCGTTGCTGCTGATGATGACCGGCTTCACGCGCATCGTGATCGTGCTGGGCCTGTTGCGCCAGGCGCTGGGCACGCAGGCCGCGCCGCCGAACCAGGTGATCATCGGCCTGTCGCTGTTCCTGACCTTCTTCGTCATGGGCCCGACCTTCGACAAGGTCTACGCCCAGGCCTACCAGCCCTTCGCCGAGAACCGCATTGCCTTCGACGAAGCCTTGAGGCGCGGCGAAGCGCCGATGCGCGAGTTCATGCTCAAGCAGACGCGGCAGGCCGACGTCCAGCTGTTCGCCAAGCTGGCCAAGCTGCCCGCCGACGTCAAGGGCGAGGCGGTGCCTTTCAAGGTGCTGGTGCCGGCCTTCGTCACCAGTGAATTGAAGAGCGCATTCCAGATCGGCTTCATGATCTTCATCCCCTTCCTCGTCATCGACCTGGTGGTGGCCAGCGTGCTGATGTCACTCGGCATGATGATGCTGTCGCCGGTGCTCGTGGCCCTGCCCTTCAAGCTGATGCTGTTCGTGTTGGCCGACGGCTGGAACCTGCTGCTGGGCTCGCTCGCCGCCTCATTTGCGCAGTAACCAAAGGACCGGCCCATGGACGCACAACATGTCTTCACTGCAGGCCAGCATGGCCTGTACATCCTGCTGCTGGTGTCGGCGCCGATCCTGCTTGCGGTGCTGGTCGTTGGCCTGATCGTCAGCGTGTTCCAGGCCGCGACGCAAATCAACGAGCAGACCCTGAGCTTCGTGCCCAAGATCGTCGCCGCGGTGGCGGTGCTGGCCATTGCCGGCCCGTGGATGATGACCACGCTGGTCGAATACATGCAGCGCACGCTGCAGTCGATACCGGGCAGCGTCGGATAGCGATGACAGCCCCTGGCTCGCTGCGCCTGGGCGCGCAGGCCGCTTGGGAGCAGCCCGGCGTCGGCTTGCGATCATGATCACCTTCACCGAAACCGAGCTGCTTGCCTGGCTGAGCCCGCTGTTCTGGCCCTTTGTGCGTGTGCTGGCGCTGTTCTCGGCGCTGCCGATCCTGGGCCAGCGCATGGTGCCGGCGCGGGTGCGCGTGGCGCTGGCCGCGCTGATCGTGGTGGCCTCTCAGGCCTCGCTGCCGGCGATGCCGCCGCTGGCCCTGGACTCGCCGCTGGCCTTCATGCTGATCGCGCAGAACGTCCTGATCGGGCTGGCCCTGGGATTCGCGGTGCGCATCGTCTTTGCCGGCGTGGAACTCGCCGGCGAGATGATCGGCCTGCAGATGGGCCTGGGATTTGCCAGTTTCTTCGACCCCTCCAGCGGCGGGCAGACCAATGCCGCCAGCCGCTTCTTCGGCACCGTCATCGCGCTGCTGTTCATCGTCGTCAATGGCCACCTGCTCGTCATCGCCGCGGTGGTGCAGAGCTTTCACGCCTTCCCGGTCGGGCCCGAGCCGTTCGCCTTCCTGCGCATGGTGCAGCCGCAGGTCTGGGGCACCGAGGTCTTCGCCCTGGGCCTGTGGATCGCCCTGCCGTTGATCGGCATGCTGCTGTTCATCAACCTGGTGCTGGGCGTGATCTCGCGCGTCGCGCCGCAGATGAACGTCTTTGCGATCGGTTTTCCCGTGACACTCGGCGTGGGCCTGATCGGCATGCTGCTGACCTTGCCTCTGATGCAGGCGCCCTTCACGATGGCGCTGGAGCGGATGCTTTCTCACTTTCAGTGAGCGGATTTCGTCGGCAAAGATGAGTCGGCGCTCCGAGTGGGTTCCCCTCAGGCCGAGTCGGCGCCGGGTGTGCCCCGGCGGGCAGTCACTTTCTTTCTGCTGGCTCAGAAAGAAAGTAACCAAAGAAAGAGCGCCTGAACACGTGATCATTCGCGCCTGCGGTCGCGAGTGATGCGGGTGTATTGCTGCGAGGCCTGACCCGGTACGGGCTCAAGTTTCGATTGCACCGCGGCGCACCGCGCTTGAGCCACGACACGGGTCAGGCAGGTGCGTTTGGTTCAGTGCAAGCGCAGGCCTTACCGGATCAATCAGACTTGTGCGCACGAACAGGAAACGCTCGCGCGCTCAAACCCAAAGATTCGTGTTGGGCCCTCTTTCTTTGCTTACTTTCTTTCTGGGCCAACAGAAAGAAAGTATGCCGCATGCCGGGGCGGGACCCGGCGCCGACTCAGGCAAGAGAAGAACCCCCTCGGATAATGAAGCCCAATGCATCTCATTGTCCCGTTCGCAGCGCCGCTTGCTGATGCACCCCGCGCGGCGCCGTCATCGTTGGCCACACCGGCACTCGATCGCCTGCTTGCGCA
>JANOPR010000377.1:0-3089 GCA_031421955.1 Burkholderiales bacterium | reverse complement strand
GGCCCCGAGGGCGGCGACGGCGGCGGCCGAGTCGTGGTCGAAGGCACACCCGAGGCGGTGGTGGCCGCGGGCAGCCATACGGGTGTGGCCCTGGCGCCGGTGCTGGCGCGCTGAGCCTGCGTTGACGCGCCGCGCGTCAGCGGCCGGCCACAGCGATCAGGCGCTGAAGCGCTGGGCCGCCGCGACGTTGCCGTCCGTGCGCGCCGACTCGGTCATCAACTCGACCGCTCGGCATTGCATCGCGACCGCGTCGTCATGGTCGCCGAGGCGGTCGAACTGGTCGGACACGCGCATCAGCACCGTGATCTCCCACAGCTGGTCTGCCGAGCGCAACGCGAGGTGCGTAGCCTCGAAACAGTAGTCCCGGGCCGTGTCGCGCAAGCGGTAGGCGCCGCGCGGCTCGTCCTGGTCGTCAAGCAGGGCCGCGCGCTCCATCGACAGCCCCGCAAGGTCGCACAAGGCATCGACGCTGGCATCGACCGCGGACAGGTTGCGCGCCAGCTCCAAGCCGCGCTTGGCGTACCAGACCGCTTCGGACAGGGCACCCACGCGATGGTGGCTGCGGCTGACCTGGGCCAGGGCCTGGCTCAGCAGCCCCGGCTCGCCAGCCGCTTCGGCGGCATCGAGCGCGGCGGTGGCGTCGCGCAACTCCTGGCGGGCGGATTCGACTTCGAGGTCTGAAAGCATGGGTGGTCGCATGGGAATGTCGCGTTGGAGTCCATACTAGGCAGCAAAGGCGGCTCTGCCTTCCCCCTGGCTCGGGGTTCGTGCATGAACTTGGGGGTAACCCCAGTCGGAAAGCGTGACGGATGGCACGAACGGCGCCCACCGGCGCCCGCTCCGACGCGACGGGACGCCGGGTGGGGGTCGTCAAGGAAAACCACAGGCCGGCTCGGCGCGTGAGGCTTGGACAATCGGCCCTCATGCGCAATCCGCGCCACATGACTGCTTCAGGAGTTCCGCCATGTCCCCAAGATTTGCCTGCCGCCCTCTGGCCATCGCCGCCCTGGCCTGCACCGCCAGCGTGGCCGCCCAGGCCCAGGCCGTGCTGACCGTCTCGACCTGGCTGCCACCGACGCACATCCTGTCCGAGACGCAGAAGGAGTGGTGCGCCGAGCTGGAGAAGAAAGTGCCGGGCAAGGTGCGCTGCAATATCCTGCCGCGCGCGGTCGCGGCCCCCCCCGGAACCTTCGACGCGGTGCGCAATGGCGTGGCCGACCTGTCCTATACGGTGCAGGGCTACACGCCGGGCCGCTTCGTGACCACCCAGATGGCTGAAGTGCCGTTCCTGGGCAACTCGTCGGAGTCGGTGTCGGTGGCCTTCCAGCGCGCCTACAACAAGCACCCGGCCATCGCCGCCGAACACCAGGGCGTGAAGGTGATCGCGGTCTTCACCCATGGCCCGGGCATCGTCTTCAACACCAAGCGGCCGATCACGAAGGCAGACGACCTGTCGGGCCTGAAGTTCCGCGTCGGTGGCGGCATGGTCAACGAGATCTCCAAATCGCTGGGCATGAACGTGACCTTGAAGCCCGCGCCGGAGAGCTACGAACTGCTGTCGACCGGGGTCATGGACGGCACGCTGTTCCCGGCCGAATCGGTCGAGTCGTTCAAGATCGACAAGGTCATCAAGTACGGCACGACCTTTCCCGGCGGCCTCTACAACACCGCCTTCGTCTTCGCGATGAACCAAGCCGCCTTCGACAAGCTGCCGGCCGACGTGCAGAAGGCCGTCAACGAGTTGTCGGGCGAGCCGGCGGCGCGCATGTTCGGCCGCGGCTGGGACAAGGTCGACCGCCGTGGCATGGCCTTCATGCAGGCTGCTGGCGTGCAGTTCACGAAGGCCGACCCCGCCTTCGTGAAGGCCGTGCAGGACCAGACCCGCGCCGTCGAAGACAAGTGGGTCGGTGCCGCCGAGGCCAAGGGCCTGAAAGACGCCAAGAAGGTGCTCGCCGAGTTCCGCGCCGAGATCAAGAAGCTCGAGAAATGACGGCCCCAAGCTCGCTGCGCTCGCGCCCCCGAGGGGAGCTCAGGCCGCTTGGGAGCGGCCCGGCGCCGGCCTGAGTTGACCCAGACCCTCAGGCGCGCACTGGAAGCGCTGTGCGGCACCCTGGCCGCGTCGGCGCTGTTCGCGATCATGTGGCTGACCCTGGTCGACGTGACCGGGCGCAAGGTCATCAGCACCTCGGTGCCCGGCTCGCTCGAGTTGACCGAGTTGCTGATGGTGCTGGTGATCTTCGCCGGCCTGCCGCTGGTGTCGTTGCGCGGCGAGCATGTCGTGTTCGACTCGCTCGACCCGCTGCTCGAAGCCTGGGTGCAACGGGCGCAGGGCTTGGTGGTCGACCTGCTGTGCGCGACCGCACTGGCCGGCGTGGCCTGGTTGATGTGGGTCAAGGCCGGCAACATGGTGCAGTACGGCGACACGACGGCCCAGCTGAAGATCCCTCAGGGACCCTTCGTCTATGCGATGAGCGCGCTCTGCGCTGTCACGGCCCTGGTGCATCTGCTGTTGACGCTGTCGCCTGCGACGCACCATCACCCCGGCGTTGACGACGGCATCGCCACCCCGTGACCGAGGCCCTGATCGGCTTTGCCGCCGTCTTTCTGCTCGCGCTGCTGCGCATACCGCTGGCCTTTGCCATGGGTTTTGTCGGCTTCGTCGGCCTGGGGCTGATGCGCGGCTGGCCGGCGACTTCGGCCAGCGTGGCCCAGGTGGTCTACGAGACCGGCTTCGCCTACACCCTGTCGGTGGTGCCGCTGTTCATCCTGATGGGCAACTTCGTCGCCCGCGCCGGCCTGGCCCAGGAGCTGTTCCGAGCCGCCTACACCTTCGTCGGCCATGTCCGCGGCGGGCTGGCGCATGCAACCGTGCTGGCCTGCGCCGGCTTTGGCGCGATCTGCGGCTCGTCGATCGCCACCGCGGCCACCATGAGCAAGGTCGCCTACCCGGCGATGAAGAAGCTCGGCTACGCCGACTACCTGTCGACCGGCGTGATCGCCGCGGGCGGCACGCTCGGGATCATGATCCCGCCCTCGACGATCCTGGTCATCTACGGCATCGTCACCGAAACGCACATCGGCAAGCTGTT
>JANOPR010000376.1:0-9275 GCA_031421955.1 Burkholderiales bacterium | reverse complement strand
TCGGCGCGGTCATGGCTGTCCGAGACGATGCAGATCTTCATGCGCTTGGCGCCTTCGGCTTGGCGTCCAGCTCGGCGTAATAGGCGCGAAGTATCTCGACCACTTCGGGCCGGCTGAACTCGGGTGGCACCTCGTCGCCCTCGGACAGCGACTTGCGGAACTGCGTGCCGCTGACCTGCAGGCGATCGCCATCGCCATGCGGGCAGGTGCGCCCCGAGGCCATGCCGCGGCACTTGTAGCACCAGAAGGTCAGGTCAAGCTTCAGCGCCCGGGTCTGCAGCGCGCCCTCGGGAATCTCGTCGAAGATGTGGTGCGCATCGAAGGGCCCGTAGTAGCTGCCCACGCCGGCATGGTCGCGCCCGACGATCAGGTGCGAGCAGCCGTAGTTCTGGCGGAACACCGCGTGCAGCAGGGCCTCGCGCGGCCCGGCGTAGCGCATGTCCAGCGGGTAGCCGGCCTGCACGATCGTCGAAGGCACGAAGTAGTTCTTGGCCAACTCGGCAATGGCGCGCGAGCGCACGTCGGCCGGGATGTCGCCGGGCTTGAGGGCGCCCAGCAGCGAATGCACCAGGACGCCGTCGCAGACCTCGATCGCCACCTTGGCGAGGTACTCGTGCGAGCGGTGCATCGGGTTGCGCGTCTGGAAGGCCGCGATGCGCGACCAGCCCAGCGACGTAAACAGCGCGCGCGTCTGCGCCGGTGTCATGAACAACTCGCCGTACTTCTGCGGGAAGCCGCCCTGCGAGAGCACCTTGATCGGACCGGCCAGATTCACGTCGGGCTGGTCCATCACCATCTTGACGCCGGGGTGCGCCGGGTCGGTGGTGCGGAACACACTCGCGCATTCGTGCGCCTTGTCGATGCGGTACTTCTCGGTCACGCGCATCGTGGCCAGCGCCTCGCCGTTGTCGGGGTCGACCAGGGCGACCTCCTGGCCGATGGCGACCGGTTCGGCCGCCGCGGGCTGCGCCGACAGCGTGATCGGAATCGGCCAGAACAAGCCGCCGGCGGTGTGCATGTCGTCGCAGACGCCCCGCCAGTCGGCCCGCGACATGAAGCCCTCCAGGGGCGTGAAGCCGCCGATGCCGAGCATGACGATGTCGCCGCGCTCGCGCGAACTCACCGGCAGGCGCGGCAACGTCAGTGCACGCTGGCGCTCGCGCTCGAGTTCAACCCCCGCCAGGAGCAGAGGTTGCAACTCGGCACTGCCGTGGGGCGGGACCAGGGCCTTCATGAGATGGGCCGATGGTACGTAGCGGTTCTGAATGAGAAAAGCAGAGAATTCAACTCAGTACGATCGGAAAAACAGATCAATGACTGCAGGAGCCCGAAGCCCATGATCACCAAGACACGTCAACCGTCCGACCCGCGGCTGCGCCTGAACCTGCGCCAGCTCGAGGTCTTCGTCGCCACGGCGCGCGCGGGCTCGACCCGCGGCGCTGCAGAACGCGTGGCGCGCTCGCAGTCGGCGGCCAGCGCGGCCCTGGCCGAGCTCGAGGCCGCGCTCGAGGCGCCGCTGTTCGACCGGGTCGGGCGCAGACTGGTGCTCAACGAGAACGGCCGCGCGTTGCTGCCCGGCGCGATCGCCCTCCTGGAGCATGCGGGTGAGTTGCAGGGCCTGCTGATCTCCGAGCAGCGCTTGCCGCTGCGTGTGGCGGCCAGTCTGACGATCGGCGAGTACCTGCTGCCCGAGCGCATCGCGCGCTGGAAACGCGAGCATCCGATGAGCACGGTGCAGCTGAGCATAGGCAACACCAGCAAGGTGATCCAGTCGGTGCTCGACATGGACGTCGACATGGGTTTCATCGAAGGCCCGCAGACGCATCCTCTGCTCAAGCTGCAGCGCTGGCTGGAGGACGAACTGGTCATCGTCACGGCACCCGCGCACCCGCTGGCCGGGCGCATCGCCACCAACCGCATGCTGGGCGAGGCCACCTGGATCCTGCGTGAACCGGCCTCGGGCACGCGCCAGGCCGCCGACGCCTGGCTGCTGGAGCACCTGGGGTTGCTGCGCGTGGACTACGAGCTCGGCAGCACCGAAGCGATCAAGCGCCTGGCGGCCGCGGGGGCGGGACTGGCCTGCATCTCGCGCCATGCGGTCACGGTCGAGCTGGCCCAGGGCACGCTGGTCGAATTGCGCACCCGTCTGCCGCGCTCGCATCGCCGTCTGGCGATCGTCGTGCGCCGCGACCGCCGGCTCGGCCGCTCGACAGAAGACTTCATGCGCCATTGCATGACATGACGCAGCCGCGCCCCGCGCAAGCCGTAGGTTAGGCTTGCAGGATGCGCCTGCCGTTGTTGCGCCAACTCTTTCCCTTCCTGCTTTGGTGGCCGCGCGTCAACCGCGACACGCTGCGCGCCGATGCCACGGCGGGCCTCACCGGCGGCCTGATCCTGGTGCCGCAAGGAGTAGCTTTCGCCACCATCGCCGGCATGCCGCCCGAGTACGGTCTGTACGCGGCGATGCTGCCGGCGATCGTCGCCGCGCTGTGGGGCTCCTCCTGGCACCTGGTGTCGGGGCCGACGACGGCGATCTCGATCGTCGTCTACGCCACCATGAGCCCGCTGGCGCATGCAGGCACGCCCGAGTACGTCGGCCTGGTGCTGACGTTGACGCTGCTGGTCGGCCTGTTCCAGCTCGCGCTGGGGGCATTGCGGATGGGCACCCTGGTCAACTTCGTCTCCCCGACCGTGGTGGTGGGGTTCACGACCGGCGCGGCGGTGCTGATCGTGATCAGCCAGGTGAAGAACTTCTTCGGCGTCGAGGTTGCACGCGGGGCCTCGGTCTGGCGGGTGCTGCTGGGCCTGTTCCAGCAACTCGACCAGATCAACCTGTACGTCATGGGGATTGCGCTTGTCACGCTGGTAGTCTGCATCGCAGTCAAGCGCTGGCGGCCGCGGCTGCCGGCCATGATCATCGCCATGGTCGCCGGCAGCCTCGTCGCAGCCCTGATGAACTATCTGGCCGGCGGCGCCGAACACACCGGCATCAAGACCATCGGCGCGATCAACGTCGGGCTGCCGCCGCTGTCACGGCCCGACTTCTCGCTGGAGACCATCGAGACGCTGGTGCCGATCGCGATCGCCCTGGCCTTGCTGGCGTTGACGGAGGCGGTGTCGATCGCGCGCTCGGTGGCCTTGCGCAGCGGCCAGCGCATCGACGGCAACCAGGAGTTCATCGGGCAGGGCCTGTCCAATGTGGCCGGCGCCTTCTTCTCGGGTTATGCCTCGAGCGGCTCGTTCAACCGCAGCGGCCTGAACTACGACGCGGGCGCGAAGACGCCGTTGTCGGCGGTGTTCTCGGCCGTCTTCCTGTTGCTGATCGTGCTGTTCCTGGCGCCGATCGCCAAGTACCTGCCGATCCCGGCCATGGCGGGTGTGCTGTTCATGGTCGCCTGGGGTCTGGTCGACTTCCACGACATCCGCAAGATCCTGCGCGTCAGTCGCAACGAGACGGCGGTGCTGGTGGCCACCTTTGCCGCCACCCTGACCCTCAACCTCGAGTACGCGATCTACATCGGCGTGCTGCTGTCGCTGCTGCTGTTCCTGAACCGCACGTCGCGACCGGGCATGGAAGACGTCAAGCCCTTCCCGGGCCAGTTTCCGCCGGCATTCAGTGCCACGACGCGGCTGCCCGACTGCCCGCAGATGAAGATCGTGCGCATCAACGGCGCCCTCTTCTTCGGCTCGACAGACTTCCTGAAGGTGGCACTGGAGCGCATCGACGAGCGCAATTCGATGCACCGGCATCTGCTGCTGGTGGCCTCTGGCATCAACGAGATCGACATGGCCGGCGCGCAGCTGCTGGCCCAGGAGGCGCGGCGGCGGCGTGCGCTCGGCGGCGGCCTCTACATCTTCCACATCAAGCATGAGCCGTTGCAGATGCTGCGCCGCAGCGGCGCCTTCGACGAGATCGGCGCCGACAATTTCTTCACCCTCGGCGACGACGTGATGGGCACCCTCTACCCGCGCCTGGATGCCGACACCTGCCAGCGCTGCACGGTGCGCATCTTTGCGCCGTGCAAGACCGGCGCGGGCGCGCCCAGGACGGCGCCCGTGATCAACATCGCCGAGATCGCGACCTAGGCCGCGCCGGGCCCCCCACGCGGGCGGCGCCCCCTGGGGGGGCCGACGCCGCAGGCGGCTTGGGGGCAGGCACTAGGCGCTGCGCACACCGCGAGTCACTTTGCCGGCTTCTTGTTCGGCCGCTGCCAGCCCGAAATCGACACCTGCCTGGCGCGCGCCACACTGAGCTCGCCGGCCGGCGCGTCCTTGCTGATCGTCGAGCCGCCGCCGATGGTGGCCCCGGCGCCGATCGTGACCGGCGCCACCAGTACGCAGTTGCTGCCGACATGCACGTCCGCGCCGATCACGGTGCGGTGCTTGTTGGCGCCATCGTAGTTGGCCGTGATGCTGCCCGCGCCGTAGTTGACGCGTTCGCCCACGGTGGCGTCGCCCAGGTAGGCCAGGTGGTTGGCCTTGGCGCCGCGGGCCAGCGTGCTGTTCTTGACCTCGACGAAGTTGCCGATGTGCACCTCGGGCCCCAGCTCGGCGCCGGGGCGCAGGCGCGCAAAGGGGCCGACCAACGCGCCGGCGCCCACACTCGCGCCGTCGATGTGCGTGAACGGGTGGATCACGGCGCCGGCGTCGATCTGCGTGTCGCGGATCACGCAATGCGCGCCGATCCGGACGCCCTCGCCGAGCGCGACCGTTCCTTCGAAGACGCAGCCGACGTCGATCTCGACATCCTGGCCGCAACTCAGCGTGCCGCGTACATCGAGCCGCGCCGGGTCGGCCAGGCGCACGCCGCAGTCCTGCATCAGCGCCTCGGCGCGTGCGCGCTGGACGCGGCGCTCGAGCTGGGCCAGCTGCAGCGGGCTGTTGACGCCCAGCACCTCGGTGTCGCTGAGGGCCGGCGCAGTGACGACAGGCACGCCTTCGGCGACGGCCCGGGCCACGATGTCGGTCAGGTAGTACTCGCCCTGGGCGTTGTCGTTGGTCAATGCCATCACCGCGGTCTTCAACCACGCCGTCGGTGCGGCCAGGATGCCGGTGTAGATCTCGCGGATGCCGCGCTGCGCTTGACTGGCATCCTTGTGCTCGACGATGGCCGTGACCGCGTTGCCCGTGCGCACGATGCGGCCATAGCCGCTTGGATCGGCGAGTTCGACCGTCAGCAGCGCCAGCCGCGTGCCGCCGCAGGCGGCCACGAGTGCCGCGGCGGTGCGCGGCTCGATCAAGGGCACGTCGCCGTTCAGCACCAGGGTCGCGCCGTCTGCGCTCAGGTGCGGCACTGCCTGCTGCACGGCGTGGCCCGTGCCCTGTTGCGGCTCCTGGCGCACGAAGGTCAGTCCGGGCGTCTTCGTCTCCGACTCGACCATGGCCGCCTCGTGTCCGGTGATCACGACCGTGCGCACCGGGGCCAGCCCGGCCACGGCGTCCAGAACATGCTGCAATAGGCTCTTGCCGGCCAGTCGGTGCAGCACCTTGGGCCGCGCAGACTTCATGCGGGTGCCCTTGCCCGCGGCCATGATCACGATATCGAGCGATGCCATGCTGTTGTCCTTGTTGCCAATCGCATTCTTCCCGCTGCGCCGGATTATCGGGCTGGCCCTGGTGTCGCTGGCGCTCGCCGGTTGCAGCATGGTGCGATTGGCCTATGACCAGGCACCCAACCTGACCTACTGGTGGATTGACGGCTATGTCGATTCGAGCGGTGAACAGACGACACGGCTGCGCGAGTCCATCGACCGTTGGTACGGCTGGCATGCACGCACGCAACTGCCCGACTACGTCGCGCTGCTGGCACGGGCCCAGCGTGAGGTCCTCGCACCTCTGACGCCTGCGGCCGCATGCGCATGGGTTGCCGAGGCCGAGCGCCGCGTCGAGACGGCGCTCGAAGCTGCGGTGCCGGCGGCCGCCGAGTTGATGCTCTCGCTGACGCCCGCGCAGCTGCAGCACATCGAGCGCCGCATGGCCAAGGGCAACGAGGAAATGCGCGCCGACTTCCTGCAGGCCGACCCCGAGGAGCGCAAGGCGGCGTCGCTCAAGCGCGCGGTCGAGCGCTTCGAGCGCATCTACGGTCGACTCGACGCCGCGCAACGCGAGCGCCTGGCCGCCCTGCTGGCCCAGTCCAGCTTCGACCCCGAGCGCTGGTTGAGCGAGAGGCGCCTGCGCCAGCGCGCCATCGTGCAGACGCTCAGGACCGTGAGCCTGGCATCGGCGAGTGGTGATCGTGCGGCTGCCCTGCAGCAGGCGCAGGCTGCTGCCAGGGTGCTGTTCGAGCGCACGCTGCGCTCGCCGCGCGCGGACTACCGCGCCTATCAGCAGCGCCTGGTGCAGGACAACTGCCAACTCGTTGCCACCCTGCACAACGCGATGACACCCGCGCAGCGCCAGGCGGCGCGCAACAAGCTCAAGGGCTGGGAAGACGACCTGCGCGCGCTGAGTACCGCTACGGACAAGGCCGCCGAGAGAAACGACGCGGCAAGCCGCTAGTCACACGCAGTTGCGTGACCTACGGTGCGCGTTGCACATGGACGCGGCGCGGGTTGGTGGCGCCTGTGGCCGGAAAGTCCTTCAACGCCGCCTCGAACATCGCCGCCAGCAGCGCGCTGTCCCCGCTGGTGACGCCGTCGGTCTGGGCATGGGCCTCGTACAACGGCGCGCCGCTGGCACGATCGCGCAGCAGCACGGCGACGCTGCGTTCGTAGCGCGCATACCAGCCGGCGTGCAGGCTGGCGTAGTAGCCCGCTCGCGCGCTCGGGCGCCATGCCGGGCTGCGCCAATAGCTGCCGCCCCAGCGCCACCACAAGGGGTCGTCCCAGGGGGAGAGTTCGGTGCGGCTGATGCGCGCGCCAACTTGCACGATCACGTCGGCCTGCGCTGCACTGGACGCAGCGGCGAAGCCCGCCGCTGCCAGCGCGCGGGCGGCGGCGGCTTCGAGTTCGGCCTGGCGCGCGACGTTGGCCTGTTGCGAGGGCAGGCGCTCGAAGGCGTAGCGGCCGGGTTTGCGCTCGGCTGGCCAGGCGCCGTAGGTGGCCACCTCGCTGGTCACGGTGTCGAGCGCGGCGCACCCGCTCAGGGTCGCGACGGCCAGCATGGCTGCCGCGCAGAAGAAGACAGATCGGCGTTGCATGGTCGGACCTTCCCCGCGTCAAGCGTTCGAATGCGTCAGCTTGATCACGGCCGTGCTGGCGCAGGCGTCGTCGGCATCGAAGGCCTTGTCGCCCGTCGGGTCGATGACGCCACTGGGTTGGAGCGAGGCGAAGGGGTAGAGGTTCCGGTCCATCAGGTGCGAGGGTGTCACCCGCGACATCGCGTTGAACATGTTGTCGATACGGCCCGGGTACTGGCGCTCCCAGTCGCGCAGCAAGGTGCGCATCTGCACGCGCTGCAGGTTGTCCTGGCTGCCGCACAGCGTGCACGGGATGATGGGGAATTCGCGCTGCTCGGCCCAGCGCTCGAGGTCGCTCTCGGCCACATACGCCAGCGGCCGGATCACGATGTGCTTGCCGTCGTCGCTGACCAGCTTCGGGGGCATGCCCTTGAGCCGGCCGCCGAAGAACATGTTCATCATCAACGTGGCCACCATGTCGTCGCGGTGGTGGCCCAGGGCGATCTTGGTCGCGCCGAGCTCTCCGGCGACGCGATAGAGGATGCCGCGGCGCAGGCGCGAACACAGGCTGCACAGGGTCTGCCCCTCGGGCACGAGGCGCTTGACGATTGAGTAGGTGTCCTGGTTCTCGATATGGAAGGGCACGCCCACGCGGGTCAGGTACTCGGGCAGCACATGCTCTGGAAATCCAGGCTGCTTCTGGTCCAGGTTGACGGCCACGAGTTCAAACGGCACGACCGCGCGGCGTTGCAGCCCGAGCAGGATGTCGAGCAAGGCGTAGCTGTCCTTGCCGCCCGAGACGCAGACCATCACCTTGTCGCCGGCTTCGACCATGTTGAAGTCGTTGATGGCCTGGCCGACTTGGCGGTGCAGCCGCTTGGACAACTTGTTGGCTTCAAACGCGGCCTTCTTGATGGCGAGGGCGTCTTGGGGGGCATTCATTTCGGAATCTCCACTGCGACACGCGCGTTTTGCGATCTGTGGCGGCTGCGTCGATTGCTGGCTGACTGCCTGCATGCCGGGTCCCGCCCCGGCAGGCGGGTAACTTTCATTTGCGGGTCCAAATGAAAGTCACCAAAGCAAACGACCTCAACGCAACACCTTTCACTCGTTCTGCACGCTGCGCAAGCCCGGCCCAGCGGGCTACCTGGCAAGCGTGCAGTACATCGAACCTGCAGCCCGCTCGGCGGCGCGGGCCTCGCCGGGCTTCGCCCGCGCAAGTTCGCTGGACCCAAGGCCAAAACAAAGCGAGGCCTCGTCGAGTGAGCTGTCGCTTCGATCATTGGCGGAGTCTCCAAGTGGCCCGCCGGGCCGGGCGACCCAAGCGCGAAGAACGAGCTGAATGGTTTTGCACTCAGCCCCTTTGCTTTGGTGACTTTCATTTGGGGCCGCAAATGAAAGTTACCCGGCCGCCGGGCCGGGACCCGGCAAGCACCGCAGTCAAACACAGCACCGGCAGCGCTAGTCATTCTTCAACCCAAAGACCTCAACACCGACTGCCTCGCAATCAGGATAGACATCGGGCTTTTCGGTCGACACGCGGGCGGCCTTGACGCGTGGGTGCGCCAGCATCAGGCGCAGCACATCGTCGACCAGCGTCTCCTGCAGGTGCACATGGCCCTGCTGCACGCGCAGCGCGATCGAGCGGCGGATGAAGTCGTAGTCGACGACTTCGTCGAGCTCGTCGGCCTTCGGCGTCGACAGCGCCATCGGCACATACAGGTCGACATTGATCAGCACGCGCTGCTCGCCGCGTTTTTCAAAGTCGTGCACGCCGATGTTGATCCAGACCTCGTAGTCGCGCAGAAAGAGGCGCCTGCAGTCCATCAGAGCGGGGTGGGCGAGCGAGCTGTGCATGTGAGGCTTACGGGGCTTGCGGGGCTTACGAAGAGGGCGTGAGAAAGGCGACATCGCGCGGCTGGGCCGCGAGGTGCTGGCCGCCGTCGACGACGATCGTCGTGCCGGTGATCGCTGGCGATTCGATGAGGAAGCGCACCGCGCGGGCGATGTCGTCGGGGCTCGAGCTGCGGCCCAGCGGCGTCATCGCATGCGCTTGCGTGAAGCCGCGCTCGCTCATCTTCGACCCCGACACCAGGGTCACGCCCGGCGCGACGCCGGCCACGCGCACCTGCGGCGCCAGCGCCTGCGCCAGCAGCGT
>JANOPR010000375.1:0-2701 GCA_031421955.1 Burkholderiales bacterium | reverse complement strand
CGTGCATGTCCATCACGGCGAGGAACTTGGCGTTGCTGCCGGCGTTGGTGACCAGCGTGCTGCCGCCGCCATTGCTCACCGGCACGGCCACCGGCACACCGTCGTGCGTGTGGCCGCCGAAGATGGCGTCGATGCCGCGCACGCGGCTGGCCATCTTCAGGTCCACGTCCATGCCGTTGTGCGACAGCAGAATCACCACCTGCGCGCCCTTGGCACGTGCTTCGTCGACCACCATCTGCATGTTCTCGTCCTGGATGCCGAAGCTCCAGTCGGCGACCATGTAGCGCGGGTTGGCGATCGGTGTGTACGGGAAGGCCTGGCCGACGATGGCGCAGGGCACGCCGTTGATCTCGCGCATCACGTAGGGCTTGAAGACCGGGTCGCCGAAGTCGGCGGTCTTGACGTTCTGCGCCACGAAGTCGACACGTCCCTTGAAGTCGTTATCGATGATCTCCTTGACGCGCTGCATGCCATAGGTGAATTCCCAATGGCCGGTCATCACGTCCACGCCGAGCAGTTTGCAGGCGTCGACCATGTCCTGAGCATTGGTCCAGAGCGCCGTGGCCGAACCCTGCCAGGTGTCGCCACCGTCGAGCAGCAAGGCGCCAGGGCGGCTGGCCTTGAGCCGCTTGACCAGCGTTGCCAGGTGCGCGAAGCCGCCCACCTTGCCGTAACGCCGCGCGGCTTTCTCGAAATCGAGGTAGGTGTAGCCATGTGCCAAGGCGGTGCCCGGGCGCAGCCCCGCCGCCTTCAGCAGCGACTCGCCCACCAGGTGCGGCGACCGCCCCTGCATCGAACCCAGGCCCAGATTGACGCTGGGCTCGCGGACGTAGATCGGCTTTAACTGCGCGTGGCAGTCGGTCATGTGCAGGAAGGACACGTTGCCGAAGGGCGCGATGTCATAGAGGCCGCGCTCGGCCGTCGCGGCGTCGGCTTGGCCGTAGCGACCCAACGCCAGGCCGGCCGCCGAGGCGGCACCCAGGACCTGGAGGAAGTCGCGCTTCGATAGATTCATACTTCAGTAATCAACGATATATGGCGAAAAAGCAAACCCGCATGGAGCGGGTTTGCGTGGGGCCGGCGTTACTGATTGACTGGCGAGTTCGGGTCCAGCAACAGCGCCATGACGTTACGAATCTGGCCTTCGTCAAGAACCTTGGCGTGGCCAAAGCGCGGCATGTCTGAGCACGCGGAGTAGGCCTTGCTGTTCCAGATCTTGGCCCAGGTGTACTGGACGATCGCTGCGGAGGCCGGGTCGCTCACGTTCTTCACGCCACGCAGCTTGCCGTAGTTGTAGAGGCTCGGGCCGATACTGCCGTAGGACAGCTCATGCTTGCCGATCTGGTGGCAGTTGTAGCAGCTGCCGCCGTTGTTGCTGGGCTCGGCACTGCTCTCGGCCCAACTCAGGCCGCGACCGTTCTGGGCCAGCTTCTCGCCCTCGCGCCAGTCGCCGATGTACTGGCCACCCGTGGGCCACTTGATCGACGCAAGGGCTTCGGTCTCGATTCGCTTGGCCACCACATCGGTGGGCTGCTTGTCGGACGAGCAGGCCTTCTGCCCAAGATCCTGGTCGAGCCGGTCCATCTTGGCAATGCCACGCGCGCTGAACGAGGCCTTGTGCATGGCCAGCGCCTGGCGGTCCAGTTCGTCCGCAGACGGCAGGCTGGCACAACCCGCGACCACGAGCAGGGCAGAGACGGCGAACACGCCGACGAGGAGGTTCTTGCTTTGCATGCTGACTTGCCTTTCTCGGTTAGCGCTTGAGCGCCGGGGCAATCGACTCGGCGCCCTTCGCGTTGACGCCCATGTAGGAGCCGAGCGCAATCGTCACGTCTGAGGCGAAGCCGGGGTATGGGAATCGTTGCTGGCGGTAGCAGTCTTCGAGTCGATGCTGCATGGTCCAGAGCTGGCCGTTGGAGACCCGGTACGCTGGCCAGGCGGCAAAGCCGATGCCGTCGCCCGGATTCTTGGTCAGGTTGGGCAGGTCCTGCAGCCGCACTCGCTTGCCGTCCGAGCCGTGGCACGAGGCACATGAGAAGTCCATCGGGCCGCCACGAAAGTAAAAGGCGCGCTTGCCGAGTTCAACCATCCGACGCTCTTCAACGTGGCCTTGCGGCAAATTGAACTTCTGCCCCCGCGACTGGCCCGAAATCCAAGCCGAGAGCGCCGAGACACTGGCCTTCTCACCGCGCTCGAACGGCGTCTTGGCGACTTCGTCGGCATTGAAGCCTTGCAGCGTCTCCATGCAGGTCAACAGCCGCGACTCCAGATCCTGCACGCGCTGCGTGTCAGCGAACCAGCGCGGCATCTGCACCCAGGCTCCCTTGACGACGCCGGGCCCAAGACCGAGGTCGCAGCGTTCGAGCGACGCACTCTTGGGTCCGCGCTTTTGCTTCCACAACGACTCGCCCTTGGCTTCGTACAACTCAGCCGGGTTGCCGTCGGCGATCATGGCCCGGTACTCGGCAATGCCATCGGCTGTGCTCTTCTGCGCCACTGCGGCGCCGCCCATGACCACGGAGGTCATCAGGGCGCCGGCCATGAGAACGTACTTCATGCGTTTCCTCTCTACAGCTGGTGTGAGCCGGCGGGTCCTTGCGACCTTGGCGCGGCCAAAGCCCGACAGCCGCCTACGTGGCGGCTGTTCTGGCGTCGATCACGAAACCGTGGCTTCGTCGGTGCGCTTGTCACCCTTGTTGTC
>JANOPR010000374.1:0-3159 GCA_031421955.1 Burkholderiales bacterium | reverse complement strand
GTCCTTGAGGCGCTGGATGCGGATCGGGTTGAGGCTGCCGTCGGGCCGCCCGCGCGTCACCAAAAAGCAGCTCAGCACCCCCCGGGGACTGCGCCAGCACCACGACTGCGGCGCACATCGGCGCCGAGAAGAACCACTTGTGGCCGGTGAGCGTGAAGCGCTGACCCCAGGCATCGGTGCCGTCGACCGCGGCGCGGGTGGTGTTGGCGCGCACGTCCGAGCCGCCCTGCTTCTCGGTCATGCCCATGCCCATCGTCAGCGCGGTCTTCTGCGACGCGGGCAGGAATCGCGGGTCGTACTGCGTCGCTGCCAGGCCTTCGCCCCAGGCCGCGTGCAGCGCCGGGTTGGCGCGCAGGGCCGGTGTCACGGCGTACGTCATCGACACCGGGCACAGCACCGAGGGCTCGAGCTCGGTGAAGAGCATGAACGCCGCCGCGCGCTGCAAATGCGCGCCTGGCCCCAGCCGCCACGGTGTGCCGTGCAGGCCGTGGCTGATCGCGGCGCCCAGCAGCGCGTGGTAGCTGGGGTGGAACTCGACCTCGTCGACGCGGCGGCCCACGCGGTCATGTGCCTTGAGCAACGGCTTGTGCGTGTTGGCCAGCCGTGCGTGCAATTGCATCTCGGCGCTGCCGGCCTGCTCGCCGAGCGAGCGCAACGCCTCGACGTCCAGGCCCGGCGCATGGCAACGCAGCGCGTCCTGCAGCGGGCGGTTGGTGTCGAACAGGTTGACGCCCGACCAGGGCGTGCTCTGGTTGAAGACTTCGTGGGTGGCTGGGTTCATATGGGCCTCCACAACATCTCCAGGTGCGGGATGCCGTCTTCCAAGTATTCATCGGAAGCGACGGCAAAACCCAGGTCGGCATAGAAGCGTTGCAGGCGCGCCTGCGCGCTGATGCGCACCGCCCGGCCCGGCCAGTGCCGGGTGCATCCGGCCAGTCCTTCGCGCATCAGGGCGCGGCCCAGGCCGGTGCCGCGCACTTCGGCGGCGGTCACGACGCGTCCGATCGACGGTTCGTTGTACTTGATCTCGGGATCGACGACGCGCAGGTAGGCCTGCAGCGTGCCTGCGTCGTCGCGGCCGAGCAGGTGCCACGCGCTGCGGTCATGCCCGTCGACATCAAGGAACGGCCCTTGCTCGAGGATGAAGACGCGCGAGCGCAGTTGCAGCGCATCGTGCAGGTTGTCGACACCGAGCTCCTTGAAGCGCTGCCAGGTCCAGTTCACGTCGTTGCGGGCAGGTCAGACCAGCTTGACGAGCTGCTTGCCGAAGTTCCTGCCCTTGAGCAGGCCGATGAAGGCCTCGGGCGCGCTGGCCAGGCCCTGGGCGATCGTCTCGCGGTACTTGAGCTTGGCCGTGGCCACCAGCGTGCCGAGCTCCTTCAGCGCCTGCGGCCACAGCTCCATGTGCTCGCTGACGATGAAGCCTTCGACCTTCAGGCGATTGACCAGGATCAGCGCCGGGTTGGCCATCGGCAACGACACGCCGTTGTAGCCGGCGATCATGCCGCACACGGCAATGCGGGCGAAGGCGTTGGTGCGCAGCATCACGGCGTCCAGGATCATGCCGCCGACGTTTTCGAAGTGGCCGTCGATGCCGTCGGGGCAGGCTTGCTTCAATGCTCCCAACAGCGACTTCAGGTCGGGGTGCTGCTTGTAGTCGATGCAGGCATGGAAGCCGAGTTCTTCGACCACATAGGCGCACTTGTCGGGCCCGCCCGCCAGGCCGACTGCGCGGCAGCCCCGCACCTTGGCCAGTTGCCCGAACACGCTGCCGACGGCGCCCGACGCGGCGCTGACCACCAGCGTGGCACCGGCCTTGGGGGCGATGATCTGCGTCAGGCCGTACCAGGCGGTCACGCCCGGCATTCCGACCGCGCCGAGGTAGGCCGAGAGCGGGATATGGCGCGTATCGACCTTGTGCAACACGCCGCGCTGCGCAGCGTCGACGACCGAATACTCCTGCCAGCCGCCCTGGCCGACGACCTGGTCGCCGACGCTGAAATGCGGGTCCTTGGATGCCATCACTTCGCCGGCGGTGCCGCCGATCATCACCGCGTCGATCGGCTGCGCTGCGGCGTAGCTCTTGCTCTCGTTCATGCGTCCACGCATGTACGGATCCAGGCTCAGGAAGTGGTGGCGTACCAGCACCTGGCCATCGTTGAGTTCAGGCAGCGGCGTCTCGACCACGCGGAAGTTGGCCGGCGTGGGTTCGCCCTGTGGCCGCGAGGCGAGCAGGATCTGGTGGTTGGTCAATGCGGTCATGGTCATTCGTCCTTGCGGGTCTGCAGCGGTTTGGCGCCGCGGCCCTTGGTCGGCAGCTTGCGCAGGTACTTGAAGGTGCCCGTGGCATGGGCGCAGAGGTGGTTGTCGTCGTCGAACACCGAAGCCTCGCAGAAGGCCATCGTGGCGCTGCGGTGGAGCAGCTTGCCGTTGGCGCGCAGGCGGCCCTCGGCAGGGCGCATGAAGCTGGTCTTCATCTCGATCGTGACCAGGCCGGGGCCGAAGTCAGGCTCATGAGCGTGGACGCTGCGCGCGGCATGGGCCATGGCCACGTCGAGCATCGTCATCAGCACGCCGCCATGCGCCACTTCCCATGAGTTGAGGTGCGCCTCGTCCAGGTCGACGCGCAACTCGGCATGACCATTCTCGAAATGGTGCAGCTCGAAGCCGAGTTCCTCGACGAACGGGATATGCAGCGGAAACTTCATCGCCATGGACTCATGCTCCGTTGTGGACTGCGCTGACGCCGCCATCGACGGCCAGGATCTGGCCGGTGATGTGCTTGCCCGCGGCGCTGGCGAACAGGACCGCCGCGCCCTTGAGGTCGTCGTCGTCGCCGAGGCGCCGCAGCGGCGCCGCGGACGCCATCTTCTCCGCGCCGAAATGCGCAATCACGCCCTGCGTCATCTTGCTCGGGAAGAAGCCCGGCGCCAGCGCGTTGACGGTGATGCCGTGCGGCCCCCACTCGCCCGCCAGCGTGCGCGTGAAGTTGACCACCGCGCCCTTGCTGGTGCCATAGGCAATGAACTGCATGTCGAGCGAGCCCGCCAAGCCGGCGATCGACGCGATGTTGATGATGCGGCCGTGCTTGTTCGGCAGCATGCTGGCCTTGCCCACCGCCTGCGCAAACAGGAACAGGCTGCGGATGTTGAGGTTCAT
>JANOPR010000373.1:0-4245 GCA_031421955.1 Burkholderiales bacterium | reverse complement strand
ACGCATCGGCGACGCGGGCCCGATGGGGCGCCTGCTGGTGCGTGGCGAGCCCGGCCACGCCATCGTGCCGCAACTGGCGCCGCAAGCGGGCGAGGTGGTGGTCGACAAGCCGGGCAAGGGCGCGTTCTGCGCCACCGACCTCGACCACATCCTGCACAACCGCGGCATCCGCTCGCTCATCGTCTGCGGCGTCACGACCGAAGTCTGCGTCACCACCACGGTGCGCGAGGCCAACGACCGTGGCTACGAGTGCGTGGTGCTGTCCGACTGCGTCGGCTCCTACTTTCCCGAATTCCAGCGCGTGGCGCTGGAGATGATCAAGGCGCAGGGGGCGCTGTTCGGCTGGGTGTCGGATTCGCGGCGCGCCTTGGCCGGCTTGAACGCCTGATCGGGTATGAGCGGTCCCGCCTCGGGCCGATGCGTCCGACCCGCGCGGCCCGCCCCGGCCGCGCCGCACTTTGAGCTCAGGCCGCCGACGGTGTCTGGCTACGGCCCAGAATCAGACAGGTCGCGCCGAACATCACGTAGCCCAGCGACACCAGCGGCGACACCGACCAGCCCAGATGGGCGCCATGGATCAGCCCGACATAAGCCAGCGCAGCGCCGGCAAAGGCCCAGCCTGCGGCATGCTTCATCTTGCTGTCGATGACGTAGACCGCCATCGCACCCAGGACCATGCCGGCCAGCACCGAGCCGCCGCCGACCGACTCGAGCCCGCGGTAGAGCACGCCGAAGCCGCCGAGCTTGTCGAACCCGACCGCGGCGGCCGAGGTGCCCGCGGCGCCGAGCGCGCCATCGATCTGCGTCTTGGCCCACTCGGCGATATTGGGGATCAGCGCCAGGATGATGGCCGGCGCGTGTTTGGCCGGCGAGGCCTGGAAGGCCTGAGCGCCGATGACCAGGCCGATGTAGAGCAGGATCGGCAGGATCGCCACCAACGGGATCAGCGCCAGCAGCAGCGCGGTCAGCCCGAGGAAGCAGACCAGTGCGATCGCCACCCCGGTGGCGAGCGAATAACCGATGCGCCCGCCGACGGCCTTCCAGCCCGGGTGCCCGATGTAGACGGCGGGCGGGAACGGGCTGCCGAGCATCGAGCCGACGACGGCGCCCAGTCCGTCGGCAAGCAGGATCTTTCGCAGGTTGTAGTTGTCGCCGGCTGCCGAGGCGCTCTCGACGTTGTTCATCGCCTCGGTGAAGTTGTAGATGCCCAGCGGGATGGCGGTGGCGAGCAGCGGCGCCACCTTGGACAGACCGGTCCAGACATCGGTCGAGAACAGCGGCAGGTGCAGGCCAAACTGCCCCAGCGATTCGGTCACCTTGGCCGGCTGCATGTAGTCGCTGAAACCCGCGAGCGAAACCGCCCAGCCGATGGCCGAGCCGACGAGCACGGCGACCAGCCCGCCCGGCAGTCCGCCCGGCAGCCGCACGTTGGCGGTCCAGGCGATCAGCACGATGGCAAAACACGCCAGCCCGATCCAGGGCGTCTCCCACATCTGGAAGGCCCTGCGCATCGCGATGAAGGCGATCGAGTTCGGGGGCAGCGTGCCGAGGATGGCTGCGCGGGGTGTCTATGAGCGGATGGCCGGGCCGACGAAGGCGCCGAGCAGCACGATGACCCCGATGATGAAACACCAGGCCAGGCCGGCGGTCCAGGCCAGCATCGGGTCCTTGGTCTCCAGGTAGACCGGCAGCATGACAAGGAAGACGACGATGAACATGTGCGGCACGCTGGGCCCGTAGGGCATCGCCGTGACGTCGTTGCGGCCCTCGGCCTTGCCGAGCTGCCACGCCAGGTAGGCGTAGAACAGGTTGCCCAACGGCAGCGCGATGCCCAGCGCGGGCAGGATGCGGCCGAACACGGTATCGGCGGGCAACTGCACGACCCCCAGGCACAGGCCTGTGAGCACGATCACGTTGAGCAAGACGTTGGTGAACAGGCCGAAGAAGCCGTTCCAGTCACCCGGGACCCAAATGCGCACTGCGCCCGCGTTGGCGTTGCTGCTCATGCTGTCTCCTCGTTGTTGGTATGGGCAGTGAAAACCCAGTGACTGTCCAACGCGAAGGCCGCGGCGCAGTCGGCGCCCGTCGCGCCTGCCCTTTGCGCCCTGACGCCCCAGGCGATTCTGGCGCGCGGCCCGCTGCCATGGTGGCCTGTCGGGTGCTGGTTTGCCCGCATCAGGCGGCCCTGCCCCACGTTTGAAGCGGACGCGACGCGCCTGGGCGCGCAGCTCAGCCCTGCTGCGCCGCCAGGTACGAGCGCCAGCCGCCGTAGGCCGTGATCTCGGTCTGCCCCTGGCACAGGAACGCCTCACCCAGCACGCCCAGTACCACCACCACGCCGTCCTCGAGCGTGACCTTGCCGATCGCCAACCCGGGCGGCTCGTTGCTGAGGATCGTCGCCAGCCCGGCCAGCGGCACGTCCCACAGTTCAACCGCCACCGAAGTGCCTTGCCCGGGCGTGCGCTGCATCGCCGGGTGGCGATCGCCGATCGACCAGAGCCGGTAGCAGGCTTCGGTGCGGTCCTCGCGCACGAAGCTGGCGCCGACGGCCAGCAGGTTGGGGTTGAGTTCCAGGCCGCGCATCAGCGTGCCGTTCACGGCCAACAAAGTCTTTTCCATGCTGCTCCTGCAGGTCGTCAAGCTTGGATCCAGGTGCCCGTCTGGCCGCGCAGCGCCGGCTCGATGTTGTCGATGCTGGTGATGACGCCGCGCCCGGTCGGGCAGGCACTGACGAAGTGGATCAGCGCCTCGATCTTCGGCCCCATGCTGCCAGCGCCGAAGTGGCCCTGCGCCGCGTAGGCCCTGGCCTCGGCCACGCTGATGCGGTCGAGCCACAGCTGGTCGGGCTGGCCGAAGCGGATCGCGACACGTGGCACGCCGGTCGGGATCATCAGCAGGTCGGCGTGCACCTTGACGGCCAGCAGCGCCGAGGCGCGGTCCTTGTCGATCACGGCTTCGACGCCGTGCAACTCGCCATCTGCGCCTTCTGCCACCGCGATGCCGCCACCGCCGCAGGCGACGACCAGCATGCCCTGGCGTGCCAGGCCTTCGATGATCGGGGCCTCGATGACACGCAGCGGCCGCGGCGAGGCAATCACGCGCCGCCAGCCGCGCTCGCCGTCGCGCACCACCGTCCAGCCCAGTTCGGTGGCGAGTTTGCGTGCGGTGTTCTCGGGCATGAACGAGCCGATCGGCTTGTCGGGGTTGGCGAAAGCCGGGTCGGCGCGATCCACCAGCGTCTGCGTCACCAGCGCCACCGTGGGCGTGCGCAGGCCGCGCCGCCGCAGCGCATTGCCCAGGGCGTTCTGGAACATGAAACCGATCGCGCCCTGGGTGTCGCCGACGGCATATTGAACCGGCACGGTGGGCACCTGCCCGTCGGCGATCTCGGAGCGGCGCAGGATGAAGCCGACCTGCGGCCCGTTGCCATGCGTCAACACCACGCACCAGCCTGCGGCAACCATCGCCGCGACATGGCTGGCAGTCGTGCATACCGCGTCGTACTGGTCGGCCAGCTTCATGTGCTGGTCGTCCAGGATCAAGGCGTTGCCGCCGACTGCGACCACCGCCAGCGGTTTGCGATCCGCAGTGCTCACGAGCGGCTTCCCTGCGGGGTCACAAGGCCTCCTCGCGGGCGCCGACGCTGCGCGCGAGCGCCTTGACTGCCGCCGTGAAGCAGGCCAGCGGCGCGTGCGTGACGCCGGCCCCGATCTGCCCGACCCCCGCTTCGCGGTGGGCGATGCCGCTGTTGATCACGGGCAGCACGCCGCTGTCGACCACCTTGCGCGCGTCGATGCCGGCGGCGCAGGCGGCGAAGTCGAGCGCCGGCAGCGTGAACGACGGGTTGGCGCCCAGCGTGATGGCGCGCATGCGCAGGCTGTGATGGATCGCGTCGGTTGCGCTGCCGCCGACGAACTTGACGATCGCCGGCGCCGCGGCCATCGCAAAGCCGCCGACACCGGCAGTCTCTGTGATAGCCGAGTCACCCAGGTCGGCGGCGGCGTCGGCCATCGAATAACCCGGAAAGTACAGGCCATCGACCGGGTTGGCCGGCGCCTCGAACCAGGTGCTGCCGGTGCCCGACAAGCGCACGCCGAAGTTGACGCCGTTGCGTGCCATCGCCGTCACCATCGAGCTGCCGGGCACACCCGTCGCGGCGTCACACATCGCCTTGCACGCGGCCATCGACAGATTCAGGAAGAAATGGTCGTTGCCGGCGATGAACGCCAAAGTCGCCGCGGCGTC
>JANOPR010000372.1:0-6140 GCA_031421955.1 Burkholderiales bacterium | reverse complement strand
CCTGGCGAGCGGCCGGGCCTCTGGCCCGGCGCGGCCTGCCAGGCCAGGGCAGTCGTAGCGTAGCGAAGACCGCCTCACCTGAGCGCTGTGCGCTGCCCGGGTGGCCCGTTGCCGCGCCACGGCCAGCAATGCGAACGATTCATGCCTCTCGGGTGGCGTACAGCGCGGTGGCGCAACGGGGATCAAGATGCTGAAACTCAAGACCGTCACGCGCACGCAGGGCAACAACCAGGCGCTCAAGGACGGCAGCGTGGTGCCCGTCGGGTTCGAGTTCGCCTTCGAGGACGTGCCCGTGCTGATCGACGCCTTTCGGCGCATGGTGCGCAACCTGGAATACGACGTCAGCGAGATGGCGTTGACGACCTATGTTTGCGCCCGCGCGCACGGCAAGCGCATGACCGCGCTGCCGATCTTCCTGGTGCGGGCCTTCCACCATGGCGCCATCGTCGTCAACCGCGACGCCGGCATCCGCCATCCGAAGGACCTGGAGGGCCGGCGCGTCGGCGTCAATCGCGGCTACACCGTGACCACCGGGCTGTGGGCGCGCAGCGTGTTGCAGCACCAGTACGGCGTCGACCTGAAGAAGATCACGTGGGTGCTGTCGGGCGACGAGCATGTGGCCGAGTACCGGCCGCCGGCCAACGTGGTGCCGATCGAGCCGGGGCGCAAGATGGCCGACATGGTGGTCAGCGGCGAGCTCGCCGGCGCGATCGGCGTCGAGATCGACGCGGCCCATGTCGGCCCGCTGATCGCCGATCCGGCGCAGGCCGGGCTGGACGCGTTGCAAAGCAGCGGCCACTACCCGATCAACCACCTGGTGGTGGTGAAGGACGAATTGCTGGCGGCGCACCCGGAGATCGGACCGGCGGTCTTCGAGGCCTTTGCCGAGTCCAAGCGCCGCTATGTGGCGCGCCTTTCGGCCGCTGCGATCGAGAAACCCACGGCCGTGGATGAGATGCACCGCCGCGTGATGGTGATCACCGGCGCCGACCCGCTGCCCTACGGCATCGAGCCCAACCGGCGCATGCTCGAGCAGGCCATCGCGTCGGCCCACGAGCAGGGCATCATCGAGCGCCCCGTGCCGCTCGAGTCGCTGTTCCCCGCCAACACACACTCGCTGGTGGCTTGAGCCCGCCGCCTGTAGAAAGACCGCCGATGTCAGCCTCCGTCACCATCCCGGCCCTGCAGCAGATGAAGCGCGACGGGCTCAAGATCGTCGGCGTGGTGGCGTGGGACTACCAGATGGCGCAGATCGTCGACCGCGCCGGCGTCGACATCGTCTCGGTCGGCGACACCGTGGGCATCAACCTGTGGGGCCAGCCCAACCCGCTCGAAGTCACGATGGACGAGATGGTCATCGTCTGCAAGGCGGTGCGCCGCGGCGTCAAGCGCGCGCTGGTCAGCGTCGACTTTCCGTTCGGCCCGCTGCAGCAGGGCACCGACGCGGCGCTGGCCGCCGCGATCCGGCTGGTCAAGGAAGCCGGCGTGGACATGGTCAAGCTCGACGGTGCGGCCGACTTCCCCGAAGCGGTGCGGGCTATCTCACGCGCCGGCATTCCCGTCTTTGCGCAGTTCGGCATCACGCCGCAGACCGCACTGCAGATGGGCATCGATTACGCGACGATGCTCAAGACCGGCGCGCAGCTCGATCCTGCCGCCACCGCCACACTGGTCGAGCAGGCCCGGCGCCTCGAAGCGGCCGGGGCTTCGCTGATCGACTTCACGCATTCGGGCCCGGTGGCCGGCCCGGCCGTCACGGCCGCGGTCGCGATTCCCGTGATCGGCGGCCTCGGCGGCGGGCCCTGGCTCGACGGCCGCATGCGCATGGCCAACGCCGCGATCGGCTACGCCGCCTCGACCATCGACAACCCGCCCGACACCTACGCCCATGTCGCGAAGATCGCGCTCGACGCGATCAGCGCCTACGCCGCCGATGTGCGCGCAGCGCGCCAGATCAAGGGCGGGATTCCCGTCAAGCCGGTGAAGTGAACAAAGCCATGGCCACCACCCTGATCGACGGCATCGCCACGCGCTACGAGCTGGTCGGCAACGGGCCGCCGCTGTTGATGTTCTCGCCCGGCGGCTTCGACGCCACGCTGGAGAAGTGGTCGACGCTGGGCATCTACGCCCAGACCCGCATGCTCGGGCCGCTGACCGAGCACTACACCTGCATCGTGTTCGATCGCCGCGAGTGCGGCCAGTCGGGCGGGCGCGTCCAGGCCATCGGCTGGCCCGACTACGTGGCACAGGGCAAGGGCCTGCTCGAGCACCTGGGCATCGACCGTGCGCACCTGATGGGCGGCTGCATGGGCTGCGCGCCGGTGGTCGGCTTCGCGGCGGCGCACCCCGAGGCCGTGGCCAGCATGGTGCTGTACTGGCCGGTGGGCGGCGCCAAGTACCGCATCAACGGCCAGCAGCGCTTCACCGACCACCTGGCCTTCGTGCGCCAGAGTGGGCTGGACGCGGTCGTGGCCCTGGTCAAGCTCGATGGCAAGGCCTTCAATGCCGATCCGCGCGGCGGGCCCTGGGCCTCCGTGATCCGGCGCGACAGCGCCTTTGCCCAGGCCTATGCAGCACAGGACATCGAGGCTTATGTCCAGACCGTGGCCGCGATGTCCAAGTGCTTGCTCGACCGCGACACCGCACCGGGCGCCGAGCCCGAAGACCTGCTCAAGCTCAACATCCCGGCGCTGGTGGTGCCGGGCCGCGACGCCTCGCACGCCACCTCGGCCGCACGCTACCTCGAGGAGTGCTTGGCCGGCGCCGAGTACTGGGACGCGCCGCCGGCCGGGCAGACCGAGGCCACTGCGCCGGCGCGCATCCTGCAATTCCTGACCGCACAAGCATCGTGATCATCGACATCCACTGCCACTACACCACCGAGCCCGCCGCGCTGCACCGCTTCCGCGACCAGCAGCTCGCGGGGCTGGCCGACCCGGCGCGCAAGCCCGCAGCGACGACGCTGGCCGAGCTCGGCATCAGCGACGTGGAGATCGTTGCCAGCGTCGCGCCGCAGTTGAAGTTCCAGAAGGAGCGCGGCTGCGACCTGACCATCTTCTCGCCGCGCGCGGCCGGGATGGCGCACCACGTCGGCAGCGAGGCGACGAGCCAGCAATGGACGCGCATCAGCAACAACCTGATCCACCGTCTGTGCACGCTGCTGCCCGACAACTTCGTCGGCGTCGGCCAGTTGCCGCAGTTTCCGGGCGCGCCGATCGAACACTGCCTGCCCGAGCTCGACCGCGTGGTGGGCGAACTCGGCTTCGTCGGCGTCAACCTCAATCCCGATCCGTCGGGCGGGCGCTGGACCGGCCCGCCGCTGACCGACCGCTACTGGTACCCGATCTACGAGCGGCTGGTCGCCCTGGACGTGCCGGCGATGGTGCATGTGTCGTCGTCGTGCAATCCGAACTTTCACCACACGATGGCGCATTACCTGAACGCCGACACCACCGCCTTCGTGCAACTGCTGCAGGGCAAGCTGTTCGCCGACTTCCCCGAGCTGAAGTTCGTGATCCCGCATGGCGGCGGCGCGGTGCCGTTCCACTGGGGCCGCTACCGCGGTTTCGGCGTCGACCAGCAAAAGCCCGAGCTGGTGGCCAACCTGATGAAGAACGTGTTCTTCGACACCTGCGTGTATCACCTGCCGGGCATCCGGCTGCTGACCGAGGTGGTGCCCGTCGACAACATCCTGTTTGCTTCCGAGATGATCGGCGCCGTGAAGGGCATCGACCCGCACACCGGCCACCACTTCGACGACACCAAGCGCTACCTCGACCAGGTGCAGGGCCTGGACGAGGCCAGCCGCCACAAGATCTTCGAGGGCAATGCACGGCGCGTCTATCCGCGCCTGGACGCCTTGCTCACCCGCCGCGGTCACGCCGCGCGCATTGCCTGAACCGGACCCAGAAATGACCGCAGACCTTGCCGACATCCGCCGCGACTTCGAGCGCGTCGCACCCGACACCGTGCGCGCGGCGGCCGCATTTGCCGCGTCGATCCTGGCCGACGTGGCCGGCCGCCGCGGCACGATGGACGGGCGCATCGCGCCGCTGGCGCCTTCAATGCGCGTCTGCGGCCCGGCCTTCACGATCGAGGTGCGCGCCGGCGACAACCTGATGATCCACGCCGCAATGGCAATGGCCCGGCCCGGCGACGTGCTCGTCATCGACGGCAAGGCTGACCGCACCTGCGCGCTGATGGGCTCGATCATGCTCAACGCCTGCAAGAAGCTCGGCCTGGCCGGCGTCGTCATCGACGGCTCGATCCGCGATACCGAGGAACTGCGCGAACTGGGATTCCCGGTCTGGGCCGTCGGCGCCAATCCGAACGGGCCGACCAAGAACATCGCCGGGCGCATCAACTGGCCCGTCTCCTGCGGTGGCGTTGCGGTGCGGCCGGGCGACCTGATCGTCGGCGACGCCGACGGCGTGGCCGTGATCGAGCGCGAGCGCGCGGCGTCGCTTCTGCCACTGGCGGCGCAGAAGGTCGCCGACGAGCGAGCGCGCATCGCCGACATCACCGGGGGCGGCGCCATCCGGCCGAAGTGGCTGGAAGCCTCGCTGGTGGCGGCCGGCGTGTTGAAGGCCGGCGAGCCGCTCTGAGATGAACCCCCCCCGAGGCGGCTTCGCCGCTCCCCCCCAGGGGGGCGACGCCAGTGGCCCGGCAGAGCCGGTTCCACGGCGTCCGCTGGGTTGCTTCGGACTCATGCGTCGAAGGTGCCGCTGCGGCGCCATGGAGAACTGAAATGGACAAGGTACTGGCCGCGGTGAAGACCGGCCCGAGCAAGATCGAGATCCGCGAATTCCCCATGCCCGAGGTGCCGGACGACTGCGCCCTGCTGAAGATGGAGGTGGCCGGCATCTGCGGCACCGACGTCAAGATGTACAAGGAGCCGCTCAAGGGCGCGCCCGTGATCATGGGCCACGAGAACATCGGCTTCATCGCCAAGGCCGGGCGCGAGTTCACGCGCAAGAAGGGCTTCAAGGAAGGCGACCTGGTGTTCGTCGAGCACTACGTCGGCTGCATGCAGTGCGAGTGGTGCCACCGCGGCGAGTACCGCCACTGCAAGGCCACCGACTGGCGCGGCAACCCCGACGGCCTGCGCTTTGGCTACACCTCCACCGAGAAGGCGCCGCACCTGTGGGGCGGTTTCGCGCAGTACGTCTTTCTGCCCTGGAACTCGATCGTGCATCGCGTGCCGGCGGGGGTGACGCCCGAGCTGGCGGGACTGGTCACGCCGATGGCCAACGGCGTCGAGTGGTCGCTGTTCGACGGCGGCGTGAAGTACGACGACATCGTGCTGATCCAGGGGCCGGGCCAGCAGGGTCTGTCGCAGACCGTGATCTGCAAGCAGGCCGGCGCGGCCATGATCATCGTCACCGGCACATCCAAGGACAAGGCGCGCCTGGAGGTGGCCAAGGCCCTGGGCGCCGACCACGTGATCGACGTGCAGCAGGAGAACCCGCTCGAGCGCATCCTGCAGCTCACCGGCGGGCGCGGCGTGGATGTCGTGCTGGACTGCACCGCGGGTGCGGGCACCACGCCCATCCTGCTGGGCATCGAGGCGCTCAAGCGCAAGGGCGGCCTGATGGTGGTGCAGGGCGAGATGGGCGACTTTCCCAACTTCCCGCTGGCCAGGATGACGCTCAAGTGGATCACGCTCAAGAGCGCGCGCGGCCACAGCTACCGTGCCTGCGAGATGGCCCTGGCGCAACTGGCCTCGAGGCGCTTCCCGCTCGAGCGTGTGACCACGCACCGCTTCGGCCTGAAGGACGCCGACCTGGCGATCCGCTCGGTGGGCAACGCCGGCGTTCCTGACGTGATTCACGCCTCGCTGATGCCCTGGGCGTGAAATGAATCCCCCCCGAGGCGGCTTCGCCGCTCCCCCCAGGGGGGGCGCCGCCAGCGGCCTGGCAAAGCCAGTTCCGCGGCGGCCGCTTGGCAAGACCGCCCGGTTCATGCGTTGGCGCTCGCGCGCAGAGTAGTGGAGCAACTGTGATGAACACCGAGAACAGCGCCGCCATACCGGAAGAACTTGCCGCGGACAAGCAAGCCCGCGTGCTGGTCGATCCGTACCGCGACTGGTCGGTCGGCGAGGGCATTCCGATCCATCTCGATTTCGGCCACAACCTGCTCGA
>JANOPR010000371.1:0-3729 GCA_031421955.1 Burkholderiales bacterium | reverse complement strand
GGCACCTGCGCGGCGCCGTGGTCGGCGCTTTCGCCTTCGTGCTGCTGCAGGAATTATTTCAGAGCCAGGCTCTGTTCGGCGGCTTCGCCAAGCATTGGCTGCTCGGCCTGGGCCTGACCATCATTGCCAGCGTGGCGCTGTTGCCGCGCGGGCTGGTGGGCCTACCCGGCCAATGGCGTGCCTGGCGCGCAGTGCAGCATCGGCGCAGCGAGCGCACCGCAGAGGACGTCGCGTGAACCGCCCTGAGGTGCTGCTGCGCGGCAGCCTGATCACGCGGCGCTGGGGCGGCCTGGTGGCCGTCGACAGCATGTCGATCGAGCTCGAGCGCGGCTGCGTGCACGCGGTGATCGGCACCAACGGTGCAGGCAAGTCGACGCTGGTCAACATCCTGTCGGGCGAGATCCCGCCCTCGGCGGGCCGGGTCGAGTTGCTCGGCCAGGACGTCACCGCCTGGACGCAGCCGCGCCGCGCCCGCGCCGGCATCGGCCGCAGCTACCAGCGCAGCAGCCTCTACCCGGCCTTCTCGGTGCTGGAGAACTGCCGGCTTGCGGCCCAGGCCAACACCCAGCGCCCCTGGGACTTGTGGCGCGATGCGGAACACTGCACCGCCAGCAACGACGCGGCACACAGGGCAGTGCAGCGCGCCGGGCTCACAGCACAGCTCGACCGCGCCGCCGGCCTGCTCTCGCATGGCCAGAAGCGCCAGCTCGAAATTGCGATGTGCCTGGCCACGGATCCGCAGGTGCTGCTGCTCGACGAACCGCTGGCCGGCATGGGCGCCGAGGAAACCGATCGCATGCTGGCGCTGCTGGCCGAACTGAAGGCCGGCCACGCCATCCTGCTCGTCGAACATGACATGGACGCGGTGTTCCGCATCGCCGACCGCATCACGGTGATGGTCGACGGCGCGGTGATCGAATGCGGCACGCCCGAAGCCGTGCGCGCCAGCCCGGCCGTGCAGGCCGCGTACCTCGGAGGCCATTAGCATGACGGCCCCCACGCTCACTGTGTTCGCTGCCCCCCATGGGGGCGCGCCACCCCTTGGGGCGGCCCGGCGGGGGTGACATGGACCTCATCCTCGACGCCCGAGGAGTGCAGGCTTGGTATGGCTCGAGCCATGTGCTGCAGGGCATCGATCTGCAGATCGGGCGCGGCGAAACAGTCGGCCTGCTGGGCCGCAACGGCATGGGCAAGAGCACGTTGATCCGCAGCCTGCTCGGCCATGTGGCGCAGCGCGAGGGCCGCATCGATCTGTTCGGCCAGGACATGTCCCGCGCCCGCCCGCACCAGGTGGCGCGGCTGGGGGTGGCCTATGTGCCTGAGGGTCGCGGCATCTTCCCCAATCTGTCGGTGCGCGAGAACCTGGTGATGGCCGCGCGCCCCGGCCGCGATGGTCGCAACGACTGGCCGATCGAGCGCGTGCTCGCTACCTTCACACGCCTGCAGGAGCGCCTGAAGAGCCCGGGCGCGCAGCTCTCGGGCGGCGAGCAGCAGATGCTTTCGATCGGCCGCGCGCTGATGACGCACCCCGAGTTGATCATCCTCGATGAAGCCACTGAAGGCCTGGCGCCGCTGATCGTGGCCGAGATCTGGCGCGTGATCGGCGACGTTCGCAAGAGCGGCATTGCCACCTTGATCGTCGACCGCGACTACCGCAAGGTGCTGGCGTTCTCCGACCGCGCGCTGGTGCTGCAAAAAGGACAGGTCGTGCTGCAAGGCAGCGCCGACGAAGTGGCGAACAGCGCGGCCTTGTCGAGCTACCTCGGCGTCTGACGCCACCCACGCGCCTTGCGCACGCGCACAGATAAACAGGCTGCAACATCGCTGCTGCAACCTGTTTCGGTACTTGGCGGAGTGGACGGCCGCCGCGGTAGCGTGTCAGGTTGACTCACAACGGCTCTGGAGCCCTCGCCAATGCTGGGTTTACGGAGATTCATTGCATGCACGACGGATCAGTAGTGTCCGGTTGATTCGGAGCCCATCGGCCGACAAGCCAGTGCTGGTGCGGGTTGTGGGGGTCTACCACGCACTGGCTCAGCGACTCATCGTGCGCGCCAGAGCGCTGTATGCCCAAGATTCGGTACTCGAACTCGACGCCAGCGTCTATGCGCTGGACGCCACCACCATCGATCTGTGCCTGAGCCTGTTTGCGTGGGCACCGTTTCGCTCCGCCAAGGCCGCCATCAAGCTGCACACCCTGCCGGACCTGCGCGGAGCTGTTCGCCGCGTTCATCCGCATCAGCGACGGCAAGCTGCACGACGTGAACGTGCTCGTTCTCAGCAGGGGCATTCGCCTGCCTATACTCGACGAACGACTCGTCGTGCCTGCGGTGGGCGTCATCCGGAGTTCGTTCATGGCGCGTTTGGTCAGATGCATCAAGGTTGGGCGCGAGGCCGAGGGGCTTGATTTTCCGCCCTATCCAGGCGAACTCGGCAAGCGCATCTTCGAGAACGTGTCGAAGGAAGCCTGGAAGCAGTGGCTCGAGCACCAGAAGACACTGCTCAACGAGAACCGGCTCAACCTTGCCGACAAGAAGGCGCGCGACTACCTCAAGCTACAGATGGAGAAATACTTCTTCGGCAGCGGTGCCGACGTTGCCAGCGGCTATACCCCGCCGGCACAGAAGTAGGCCGCAGCGGCATGCCAACAAACCCCCTGATTCGCCCCATGGACACCAACACGCCACAACCGACTGAAATCAATCTGCACCAAAAGTCGCGGGTCGTGGAGCTCGTGTTTTCGGAGGGCAGCCGGTTCGAGTTGAGCTACGAGTTGCTGCGCGTGTATTCGCCTTCAGCCGAAGTGGCCGGGCACGGACCCGGCCAAGGAACGCTACAGGTCGGCAAGCGCGAGATCGATATCTCGACTTTCGAAGCGGTCGGCAACTACGCGGTGCTGCCGACGTTCTCCGACGGGCACAGCACGGGCATCTACTCCTTTGAGTATCTGTTCTGGCTGGGCAGCAACCGCGAGACGTTGTGGGAGAAGTACCTCGATGACCTCAAAGCGGCCGGGGCGAGCCGCGAGCCGGGCTCTGCGCCCTTCGAGCAACGGCCGAAGTCAAAATAGCGGCACCGCGCCCTCGGTTTTCGCCGTTCATGTTGTCCCCGATCGCGCCATTGCTGGTGCTCGAAGCGGCGCCCCCCTTCAAGATCGTCCTCATCAATCCCTATGAACTGGGTCGGCAGCCGTTTGCTCTGGCGCAGCCCGCCGCCTGGCTCAAGCGCGAGAGCTTTGCGGTGAGTTGCGTCGACCTGTCGCTCGAGAAGCTCGACCCCGACATGCTGGAGGATGCGGACCTGGTTGCTGTCTATGTGGGCATGCATACCGCGACCCGCATCGCGGTGCAGGCTCTGCCGCACATCAGTCGGCTGGCACCGAAGGCCCACCTCTGTGTCTACGGGCTCTACGCCCCCATGAACGAGGCGCTGCTGCGCGGACTGGGCGTGGGCACCGTGCTGGGCGGGGAGGTGGAGCTCGCGCTGGTGACGCTTGCCAAGCGGCTGCTGGCGAATGGCACTGCGCTGACTCAAAGCGGAACGGCGATGGCCCAGAGTGAGCCAGTCATCAGCCTGGGCAAGATCGCGTTCGAGGTACCGGACCGCAGCGGCCTACCCGAGCTCTCTCGCTACGCCCACCTGGTGCTGCCTGACGGCACCACCCAGGTGGCAGGGTTTGCCGAGGGCAGCCGGGGCTGCAAGCACCTGTGCCGGCACTGCCCGGTGGTC
>JANOPR010000370.1:0-4493 GCA_031421955.1 Burkholderiales bacterium | reverse complement strand
GAGCCGCTCCAGCCCTTTTGCGGCGCACTCACCAGCACATCGACGCCGGTGGCCTGCAGGTCAACCCACAGGGCGCCCGAGGCGATGCAGTCGAGCACGAACAGGCCGCCGACTTCGTGCGTGGCCTGGGCCACGGCGCGCAGGTAGCTGTCGGGCAACAACATGCCCGACGCGGTTTCGACATGCGGCGCGAACACCACCGTCGGCCGCTTGGCGCGGATCGCGGCCACGACCTCTTCGATCGGCGCCGGCGCAAACGCCGCCTGGCGACCCGAGGCCACGGGCCGCGCCTTCAGCACCGTGATTTCCGAAGCAATCTGCCCCATCTCGAGGATCTGCGACCACCGAAAGCTGAACCAGCCGTTGCGCAGCACCAGCGCGCGCCCGCCGCTGGCGAACTGGCGCGCCACGGCCTCCATGCCGAAGGTGCCGCTGCCCGGCACCACGATTGCCGAGCGCGCGCAGTACGCCTCCTTGAGCACGCCGGAAATGTCACGCATCACCTGCTGGAACGTCTGCGACATGTGGTTGAGCGCGCGGTCGGTATAGACCACCGAATACTCGAGCAGACCATCGGGATCGGGTTGGGGCAGCAGGCCGGGCATGATGTTTCCTTGGCAGCGGTGAACTCACCGTCGGGTCGGATTATCCGCCGTACGCCCTGTGCGCTCGCGCTGCAGGCTTGACGCCGCAGTGCCAGAATCGCCGCACTATGCCGCGCCTGGCCTGAACCGTGGATCGCCCCTGCGCCGTGATGCTGCGCCCGGCCCGCGCGCAGGAAGCGCGGGCGATGGCCGAGATGTCGCGCACGCTGATCGAGTCCGGGCTGGGCTGGCGCTACACGCCCACGCGCATGGCCGCGTTGATCAGCGACGCCGAGACTGTCGTCCTGGTGGCCCACGACGCATCACACCTCCAGGGCTTTGCCGTGATGCAGTTCGGCGACGAGCAGGCGCATCTGGTGCTGCTGTGCGTGCAGCCCGTGCAACGGCACCGAGGCATCGGCCGGCGGCTGAGTCAGTGGCTGATCGAGTCGGCGCAGGTGGCCGGCATCGAGTCGATCGGGCTCGAACTGCGCGCCGACAACGCCGCAGCCCTGGGCTTCTACCGGCGCCTGGGCTTCAGCGAGGTGCAACTCGTGCCCGGCTACTACGACGGCCAGACACCGGCGCGCCGCATGACATTGCGGCTGCGTGCATGACGCTCGAGTGGTCGCGCCGTTTCTGCTGCTCGCCTTGCCGCAGGGCGAGCCGCCGTAGACTTCGCCCGCAGCCATAACTTGCAGGAGGTGGATCATGCGCATCGCAGTGATGGGAGCCGGCGGCCTAGGCGGCTACTTCGGCGCACGCCTTTGCCTTGGCGGCGCGGACGTTCACTTCATCGCCAGGGGCAGGCACCTGCAGGCGATGCGCGACGACGGCTTGCGAATCAATGGGCCCCAGCCGATGCATGTGCCGCGCGTCAACGCCACCGACGATGCGCGCTCGGTCGGCTCGGTCGATCTGGTGATGCTGTGCGTCAAGCTGTGGGACACCGACGCGGCGCTCGAACAGATCCGTCCCCTGGTGGGCGAGCACACCGCGATCATCTCGTTCCAGAACGGCGTGCTGAAGGACCAGGCCGTGCGGGCCGTCTATGGCAGCGCGCGCGTGATGGGCGGCGTCGGCTACGTCGCCACGATGATCGAGGGCCCGGGTGTGATCCGCCAGACCGGGCCCATGCAGCGGCTGCTGTTCGGCGAGTTCGACGGCTCGCGCTCGCCGCGTGGCCAGGCCTTTCTCGAGGCCTGCCTTGCCGGCGGCATCCAGGCCGAGCTGTCCGGCGACATCCTGCGCGAGATCTGGCAGAAGTTCGTCTTCCTGGCCGCACTGTCGGGCTTGACAACAACCATCCGCAAGCCCGTCGGCCCGATCCGTGAGAACGCCCAGACGCGAAGTCTGCTGCGCGACGTGATGCGCGAGGTGGTCGCGGTCGGCCGCGCGCATGGCGTGAACCTGGCCGAGGACTACGCCGACGTGCGCCTGAAGCTGGCTGACGACGTCGCCTACGACATGACCTCGTCGATGCATCACGACCTCGAACGCGGCAACCGGTTGGAGGTGCGCTGGCTGGCCGGCGCCGTGGTCGAGCTGGGCCACAGCAAGGGCGTCTCGACGCCGCTGAACCGCGCCATCGCCGACATCCTGGCCCTGCACGCCGGTGGCGTCTCGCCGTGACTGCAGCGCCTGCCATGCTGCCCACGCTGACGCTGCGCAGCGTGCGCAGCACGGCCGTCGAGGTGCCGTTGCGCTACGTGCTGGGCACCAGCGCCGGCGCTGTGCGTGCAGCGCCCTTGCTGCTGGTCGACGTCCAGACCGAACAAGGCATCAGCGGCCGCGCCTACATGTTCTGCTACCGCCGGAGCAGCGCGCGTGCGATCGCGACGGTACTGCAGGACGCGGCCGAACTGATCGCCGGCGAATCGGCTGCGCCGCTGGCGATTGCCGCGCGGCTCGAGCGGCGTTTTGCCCTGGTTGGCGTCACCGGCATCGTGCGCATGGCGCTGTCGGTGCTGGACATGGCTTTGTGGGACGCCTTGGCCGTTGCGACCGGCCTGCCGCTGGCCACCCTGCTCGGCGGCGCGCCGCGGCGGCTGCCAGCCTACAACTCCTGCGGACTCGGATTGATGAGCCCCGAGGCGGCGGCCGACGAGGCCGAGCAGCTGCTTGAAGGCGGCTTCCAGGCGGTCAAGCTGCGGCTGGGCCATGCCAGCCTGGCCGAAGACCTGGCCGTGACGCAGGCTGTGCGCAAGCGCCTGCCCGACCACGTGCGCCTGATGGTCGACTACAACCAGGCCTTGAACGTCGTCGACGCGCTCGAGCGAGGGCGCGCGCTGCAGTCCGAGGGCGTGGCCTGGCTCGAAGAGCCGATCCGCCACGACGACTATCGTGGCAACGCCGAGATCGCCCGCGCCCTGGAGCTGCCGCTGCAGATCGGTGAGAACTTCAACGGGCCGCAGGCGATGCTTCAGGCGCTCGACGCGCAGGCCTGCGACTTGGTGATGCCCGATCTGGCGCGCATCGGTGGCATCAGCGGCTGGATGCAGGCGGCCGGCGTTGCCGCGGCGCGCGGCATTCCGATGAGTTCGCATCTGATGCCCGAGGCCAGCGCGCAAGTACTGGCCGCCACGCCCACGGCTCACTGGCTCGAGTACGTCGATTGGGCCGATGTGCTGCTCAACGAGCCCTTGCGCATCGAGAACGGCTGCGCCGTGGTGCCGGAGCGCCCGGGCACGGGCCTGAGCTGGGACGAGCGCGCCGTGGCGAAGTACCGGCTCGATTAGGCCTCAGGCCACTGCGGCGCTAAGCCCGCGCCGGGCCGCCCCAAGCGGCGGCGCCCCCTCGGGGGGCCGGCGCCGCAGGCGCCTTGGGGGCAGGCTAAGCCACGCGCTCCAGGTAGCTTTGGAACACGCCGACATGCACGCAGGCCCGGTCGGCCGAGTCGGGCCAGAGTTCGGCCGTGGTGAAGCGCACGTCGAACGTCGGCTCGTCGGCCGCCTCCACACCATGCGCGTGCGCATCGGGGAACGGGTAGGCCGGCGACACGCCGACGACCACGCCCTGCTTGCCGCGGATGTAGGCCGGCATGCGTGAATGGCCGGGCACATGGTCCAGGCGCACCCTGACGCGATCGCCGATCTTGAAACGCTCACGATGGGCGACGTTGGAGCGGCCTGCGGCGCTGGGCAAGGCCAGCGGGAACACGCCACCGGCACGGCGCTCGAGTTCCTCGCGCGTGACGACACCCTTCTCGACGCACAACGTGGCCAGGCTGGTCAGCGTGCGCTCGTAGTAGCTCGCCGCCATGTAGTGGCGCGGCTCCATGCGCTCGATGGCATGGCGGTACTCGTCCATGTTGAACACGCCTTGCTTGACCGCGAGGCCGTAGAGCGCGTTGACCCGCTTTTCCCACGCCGCATGAAAGGTCTGCGCCGTCGGCGAGTGGCGCACCGGGCCGAAGCCCTGTTTGCCGCCGAGATCGTGAATGCCGTCCATGGCCGAGCCTATGCCTTGTGCCGCTACAGGCGTGCCACGCCGATCATCGAATCCTTGGTCACGATCGCGGCCAGCCGCGCCTCCGACCAGCCGATCGTCTCGGTGGGTTGAAGCGGCAGCACGATGTAGCGCGTATCCGCGGTGGTGTCCCAGACCCGGATCTCGATCTCGGGCGCGAGGTCCAGGCCCATCTCCTTGAGCACGGTGCGCGACTCGCGAACCACGCGGGCGCGGTATTCGAGGTCTTTGTACCAATCGGGCGGCAGGCCGATGACCGTGAACGCGGTGCACGAGCACAGGGTGCAGCAGATCACGTTGTGCACCGCGGCGGTGTTCTCCAGCACCCTTTGCTCGTGCACGGCCTTCACGGTCATCGGCCTGCCGCCCGATTGGTACAAGGATCTCGAGTACCGCTCACGCGTGGTGCGCGAATCGCGCACAGTGTTGAAGGAGATGGGG
>JANOPR010000369.1:0-2135 GCA_031421955.1 Burkholderiales bacterium | reverse complement strand
CGCGGCACCTGCCCTGGAGCGCCGCGGCCCGGCGCGCGCGAAGAACGTGAGCCGCCCGGCGTTCGGCGCCAAGCCCAAGGCGCCGGCCAAAGCCGAGGCCTCCGAGCGCAAGACCGGCACCGAGGACGACTGGACCTCGTTCTGAGAGCCGATGCCGGACGTCAATGCCACACGCGAATCCACCTCTTTCTACCCAACCCAAGGAACGATATGAAACTCAAGACCCTCACCCTGACCGCAACCATCGTGGCCGGCATGTTCACTTCTGCCCACGCCTATGACCCCAAGGCCACGATTGCCGACCTGGACGCACGCCTGGCCAAAATCGGTGCTGCAAAGCTCGATGGCGATGACAAGGCTGGCGACAAGACCGTTCCCGCCCTGTTTTTCGGCGAGCGCAAGATCAACAACAACTACGACGTTGTCGATGCCATCCGCAAGGCCCACACTGCGACAGCCACGGTGTTTGTCAAGACGGGCGACGAATTCGTGCGCGTGAGCACCAATGTGCTGACGCCCGAAGGCAAGCGCGGCGTGGGCACCCAGCTGGCCCGCAACCCGGCTTACGCCGCGCTGGCCAAGGGCGAGCAGTTCTGCGGCCCGATCGACGTGCTCGGCACGGCCTTTGACGCTTGCTACAACCCGATCAAGGACGGGTCGGGAAAGATCATCGGCGCGAGCTACATCGGCCACAAGAAATAGCCAGCCGGCGGCGCCGCCCACTGCGTGCGAGCACGCATGCAGGGGGTGCTGCGCCTCGCCCAGCACATACCCGCATGCGTCGGAGCAACATGATGAAACTTCTCTCTCTCCCTCTCGCGGTGGTCGGCCGCCTGCGCGTTGGCCAGCAGCTGTTCGTGGCCTTTGCGATCGTCCTGGTCCTTGGCGCGGGCGGCAGTGGCTGGGCGCTCTACGGCATGGCGCGTGTCGATGCCCAGGCCAATGTCCTGGCCGGCAAATGGCTGCAGGGCGTCGGCCAGCTGGCCGTCACGCGCGCGGCGATGCTGGAGTCACGAGACTTCGAGGTCAAGCACAGCCGCGCCGCAGACCGCAGCTACCACGGCGAATATGAGGAAAAAATGACCCAGGCCGCCAAGACCGTGGCGACCGCGATGGGCAACTACGAGCGCCAGGTCGCAGGCGACGCCGAACGTGCGCTGATGAGTGCCTTCAGCAAGGCGTCGACGGCGTACCAGCAGGCGCAGCAGCGTGTCGTGACGCTTGGCCGCGAGAAGAAGCAACAGGACGCTGCCGACATCAGCGACGGTCTGGCCAGCACGGCCGCCGACGAAGTGATCGGTGCCCTGGACAAGTTGACGAAGTACAACTTCGACGGTGGCAAGGCCGCGGCCCAGGAGGCCGGCGCCGTCTACGTGCAGGCCCAGCGTCTGGTCACGGCCCTGTTGGTTCTCACGCTGCTGCTCGGCGCGTTGCTCGGCCGCATGTTCACACGCCAGCTGCTCAGGCAGCTCGGCGCCGAGCCGCGCGAGGCCTCGAACCTGGCGCAGGGCGTGGCTGCGGGAGACCTCAGCGTGCGCATCGACTTGAAGCCGGGCGACACGAACAGCCTGATGGCCCAGCTCAAGGCGATGCAGGGCAGCCTGGCCCAGGTGGTCGGCAACGTGCGCCAGAACGCTGAGGGCGTGGCCAGCGCCAGCGCGCAGATTGCCCAGGGCAACGCTGACCTGAGCCAGCGCACCGAAGAGCAGGCCAGCGCGCTAGAGGAGACGGCGGCCTCGATGGAGGAGCTCAGCTCGACGGTCAAGCAGAACGCCGACAACGCCCGCCAGGCCAACCAGCTCGCGCTGAGCGCCTCGGGCGTGGCGGTCAAGGGCGGCGAGGTGGTGGGCCAGGTCGTCGACACCATGAAGGGCATCAATGCTTCGAGCAAGAAGATCGCCGACATCATCAGCGTCATCGACGGCATCGCGTTCCAGACCAACATCCTGGCGCTGAACGCTGCGGTCGAAGCCGCGCGCGCGGGCGAGCAGGGCCGTGGTTTTGCGGTCGTGGCCAGCGAAGTGCGCAGCCTGGCCGGGCGCAGCGCCGACGCGGCCAAGGAGATCAAGAGCCTGATCAACGCCAGCGTCGAGCGCGTCGAGCAGGGCACGCTGCTGGTCGACCAGGCGGGGGTG
>JANOPR010000368.1:0-4761 GCA_031421955.1 Burkholderiales bacterium | reverse complement strand
CGCGGCACCTGCCCTGGAGCGCCGCGGCCCGGCGCGCGCGAAGAACGTGAGCCGCCCGGCGTTCGGCGCCAAGCCCAAGGCGCCGGCCAAAGCCGAGGCCTCCGAGCGCAAGACCGGCACCGAGGACGACTGGACCTCGTTTTGAGCGAACGCAAATTCGTGGCGGTGATGTGAATTGCACGTGTTTGCACCGCCTTTGCCAGCCATCGCTGCTCAAGGATCGGCGTCAAAGTGCCGACATACGAACAGGCACTTTGCTGGGAGATTGCGCGACTCCGGTTCACGCCACCCGCATCCCGCTGCCGCCTGCCACTTATCCATAACCTCTTTACCAAAGGACCCTGTCATGAAGTGCATGCAAATCTCCACCGCCGCCGCATTGCTGGCAGCCTGCTCACTCAGCCACGCTGCCGCCGGCGGCGCGACGCCCGAGCAGGCCACTGCCATGGTCAAGAAGGGCGTAGCCTTCATCAAGACCAACGGCGCCGACAAGGGCTATGCCGAAATCACCAGCAAGACCAGCCAGTTCAAGCTCGAGGACCTGTACCTCGTGGCCTACGGCCTGGACGGCACCGTGCATGCCCATGGCGCCAATGAAAAGATGGTCGGGCGCAACCTGATCGACTTGAAGGACATCGACGGCAAGCCCTTCGTCAAGGAACGAGTCGAGCTGGCCAAGAGCAACCCGACGTTTTGGCAGGACTACAAGTTCACCAATCCCGAGACCAAGAAGATCGAACCCAAGGTGATGTACTGCGAGCGCCTCGAGCAAACCGTGGTCTGCGGCGGCATCTACAAGTAATCGAACCCGGCCACGTCGAGAAAACAAGGAAGACCGATGAAACTCGGCCACAAGCTGCTCCTGGCACCGCTGCTGACCGCGGTGGTGTTGCTCGGTACCGCGCAACTCAACGTGTTCCTCAACACGGGCCAGGCCACGGCGACGCAGGAGCTGTTCACGAACCAGATCGGCGTCTTCAAGACCATCAGCGCCAGCCAGGAAAAGCTGGCGCAGGTGCATGCCGACGTCTATCGCACCGTGGCGCTGGTGGCTTCGCTCGACGAATCGAAGGTCAAGGCGGCGCGCGCGGCGCTGGCCCAGCGCATGGGCGAGGTCAAGGCCAGCCTGCTGAGCCTGACGCAGGGCGACACCGTCGACGCTGAATTGCGTGCGATCGGCGCCGAAGCCGGCCGCCTGATCGACAGCTACGTCAAGACCGGCGACAGTGCGATCGACATGGCCACCGTCGACCCGAACACCGGCATCACGATGATGCAGGGGGCCGACGCGGCCTATGCCGGGATGGCCAAGACCGTCGGCCAGGTGGTTGCGCACATCGAAAGCAACGCCAACGCGGCCGCTGCGGCCTCGGCCAAACAGTCGCGCCAGATGAACGTGACGCTGTCGCTGATTGGCCTGTTGCTGGCCGGCACGGCGGTGGGCGTGGCGTACATGGTGCAGCGCCGGCTGGCGGCCGACATCCAGGAGGCAAGCCGCCTGGCCGCCGAAGTCGCCGCCGGTCAGCTGAACGAACCCGTGGCCACGCAGCGTCGCGACGAAGTCGGCGATCTGCTGCGTGCGCTGGGCGCGATGCAATTGCAGTTGCGCAGCCTGGTGGGTGAAGTTCGTGCATCGGCCGACAACATCTCGACGGCCAGCGCCGAAGTCGCACAGGGCAATGCGGATCTGTCGCAGCGCACCGAAGAGCAGGCCAGTGCACTCGAAGAGACCGCGGCGTCGATGGAAGAGCTCAGCGCCACCGTCAAGCAAAACGCCGACAACGCCAGGCAGGCCAACCAGCTTGCGCTGAGCGCCAGCACCGTGGCCGTGAAGGGCGGCGACGTCGTCGGCCAGGTGGTGCAGACCATGAAGGGCATCAACGACAGCTCGCGCCAGATCGCCGACATCATCAGCGTCATCGACGGCATCGCCTTCCAGACCAACATCCTGGCGCTGAACGCCGCGGTCGAGGCCGCGCGCGCCGGCGAGCAGGGCCGCGGTTTCGCGGTCGTGGCCTCCGAGGTGCGCAGCCTGGCCGGGCGCAGCGCCGAAGCGGCCAAGCAGATCAAGGGCCTGATCAACGCCAGCATCGAGCGCGTCGGCCACGGCACGGCACTGGTCGACGAAGCCGGCATCACGATGAAGGAGATCGTGGCCAGCATCCGCCGCGTCACCGACATCGTGGGCGAGATCAGCGCGGCCAGCGCCGAGCAGAGTGCCGGCGTGGCCCAGGTCGGCGAGGCGGTGATGCAGATGGACCAGGCCACGCAGCAGAACGCCGCGCTGGTCGAGCAGAGCGCCGCCGCGGCCGAGAGCCTGAAGGGCCAGGCCGAGCACCTGGTCAGCGCGGTGGCGGTGTTCAAGCTCGGCCACGGCGAGTTGGCGCCTCACGCCCTCACGCCTCACGCGCCGAGCCGCGCCGCCGATCGGCGCGGCCCCAACCGCGCCACCAACGTCGCGCGGCCGGCCTTCGGCGCCAAGGCCCATCCGCCGACGCTGAGCGCCGAAGCAGTCCCTGCCAAGACCGGCAGCGACGGCGATTGGGCGAGCTACTGACCCAGCCCCTTCGCAAAACAAAGCCCCGCTGCGCCGGGGCTTTTTCACAAGCGCCGAGTCAGGTGCGGTGCCAGCGGGTACTACAGGACCCGCTGGGTGTCGTCGCCTCTCAGCCCGCGCGATCGAGCTGGTCGAGCAGCGTCAGTGCGCGCCTGCGGTTGCCGCGCGCTGCCCGGGTCTCGAAGCGAAGCCTGGCGTCGTAGTTGGCCAGCGCTACGGTCGCCAGTTCGTCGATCAGCTTGTTGACGCTGATCGAGTTGGATCGCGCCAGGGCCTTCAGGCGCTCATGCTTGTCGTCGGGCAAGCGGATCGTCAACGTCGACATGGAAATACCTCCAGGCATTGCTCAGGCGTCACCACGCTGAGCGAGGGAAACTTCAATTCGCCGCGTGACAGGTCGCGCAGGTTTCGAGTCACGATCGCATCGGCCTGCGCGGCGACGCCGAGTTCGATCAGATGGTTGTCGGCTTCGTCAGGCAGATTGGGGCGCCACGCATAGAACACCTCCACCCAGCGGCAGCAACGTAAAAAACCATCGAGCATTTCGTTGCGCTGCTTCGCCGACAGAGCGGACCCTGCGAAAAGAGCAGCGCGGCCCAAGTCATCTTCGTACTCTGCCAGCAACGCAGGCCCGAGCACCGGCTGGTACTGTTCGTTCAAACATGCGCGAAGAACATCGCGCGCGCTGCCGCCATCGCGCAGCAGTGCCGCGACCAAGACGTTGCAATCCGGCAACATGACCGGCATCGCAGACATGGCAGCGTATACGCTGTCGTCGACTCCGACCGAGCGCCACCCGGCGCAAGGGTTCCACCGTCGCACGCGCCGGCGTGCCGCGCCCAAGCGCAGGCCGTCAAGGGCAGCGACGTGGTGGGCCGCATCGAGCCAGGTGCTTGCAGCGACCCGCTCCTGGCCGGCGCGAGCCGAACCGCACTGGCGCCACCGGCCGGCCGGTCAGCGCCGGCTCAGCCGGCGCATGCGCTCGCTGGGCGTGACGATGTCGGTCAGGCGGATGCCGAACTTGTCGTTGACGACCACCACCTCGCCTTGCGCGATCAGGTAGCCGTTGACGAGCACGTCCATCGGCTCGCCGGCCAGCGTCTCCAACTCGACGACCGAGCCCTGCGCAAGCTGCAGGATGTGCTTGATCGGGATCCGGGTGCGGCCCAGCTCCACCGTCAGTTGCACGGGGATGTCGAGAATCATGTTCAGGTCGTTGCCTGCGCCCTGGGGATTCGCCGCCTGCGCGGCCAGGTTGGCGAACGACGCCGGCGCAGCCTGCTCGACGGCGGTGGCAACTTCGCTGGCGGTTTCGGGCTTGCTCTCCTGGAGCGCGGCAGCCCATTCGGCGGCCATGTCGTCCTCAGCGCTGGGCGCTGCGGGGGCGTTGTCGGTCGTCATGTCAGGCTCCCAACCAGCCCACATGGGAGCTGGATATCAGTCGATCGATCTTGAGCGCATAGCGGCCGTTGGCCGTGCCGTAGTGGCAGTCGAGCAAGGGCACGCCATCGACCTTGGCCTGGATCGCGGGGTCCAGGTCGAGTTCGATGAAGTCGCCCGGCTTGTAGGCCAGCAACTGCTCGACCGTGGTCGGTGTGGTGGCCAGTTCGGCCACCAATTGAACTTCGGCGGCCTCGATCTGCGTCTTCAGCAGATTGATCCAGCGCCGGTCGGGCTCGGTCGAGTCGCCCTGCACGGTGCTGTAGAGGACGTCGCGGATCGGCTCGAGCGTCGAGTACGGGATGCAGATGTGCACCGAGCCCGACGTGTCGCCGATGTCCAGCGTGAAGCTGGTGGCCACGACGATCTCGCTGGGCGTGGCGATGTTGGCGAACTGCGGCTGCATTTCGGAGCGCTGATGTTCGAGCTCGAGCGGGTAGATGCCGTGCCAGGCCTTCTTGAACTCGGCGCAGATCACCTCCACCAGGCGCGAGATCACGCGCTGCTCGGTCGGGCTGAAGTCGCGCCCCTCGATACGGGTGTGGTACTTGCCGGCGCCGCCGAACAGGGCATCGATGACCGAGAACACCAGGTTGGGTTCGCAAACGATCAGGCCCGAGCCACGCAGCGGCTTGACGCTGACGATGTTGAAGTTGGTCGGCACCACGATTTCGCGCAGGAAGGCGCTGTACTTCTGCACCTTGACGCCGCCGATCGCGACCTCGGGGCTCTTCCTGATGAAGTTGAACAGGCCGATGCGGATG
>JANOPR010000367.1:0-1501 GCA_031421955.1 Burkholderiales bacterium | reverse complement strand
GGGCGGGCCTTGCAGGGCTTCGAAGAGCGCGTCGGCCATGCGCTCGACCAGCCGCTGCACGGCGGCGCTGTCGGGCACGGCGCCGATCTCGAGCACCAGGCCTGCTTCGGCAGCCAGCCGCCGCCCGGCTTCCTCGATGCGCGCCACGCGGCCGCCTGCATCGAAGCTGACGATGCGCGCGCCGACATCGAGCGCGGTCAGCGCCACCACCGCACCGCGTTCGCAGACGGCGATCTTGGACGTGCCGCCGCCGATGTCGACGTTCATGACGCGCGCACCCTCGCGGATCGAGCGCGCAGCGCTGCCCGAGCCGAAGGCGGCCAGCCGGGTCTCGAGCGCGTCGCCGGCGCTGACCGCGACGAACTTGCCGGCCTGAAGCGCGAACAGCTCGCCGATGGCGCGCGCATTGCTGCGCCGCACCGCCACGCCGGTCAGGATCAAGGCGCCGCTGTCGATGCTCTCCGGCGTCACGCCCGCCAGGGCGTACTGGCGGTCGACGAAGCTGCGCAGCGCGTCGGCGTCGATCGTCTGGTCCTCGGCGTAGGGTGTCAGCAGGACTTCGGATTCGTGCAGCACGGTGCGCTCGGAGACCACGTAGCGGTTGTCCAGGCGCTCGAGCCGCAGCCGCGAGAACACCAGGTGCGAGGTCGACGAGCCGATGTCGACGCCCACGCTGACGAGCACGATCTCGTCTTCGAACTCCAGGCTGCGGCGCACGTTGCTGAAGAACACGCGGCCGCCTTCTCCGGCGCCCACGTCAGTTGCTCCGCAGTGCTTGAAGGGACACGCGACGCATGTGTCGGCGCAACCCAGCGGCCGCCGCGGATCCGGCTTTGCCGGGCCGCCGGCGGCGCCCCCTTGAGGGGGAGGCGCCGAAGGCGCTTCGGGGGTGGGCCTGCATTACCCCGCGGCCCCGACGGGCCCGTCGCTGGACTTGCTTGCCACCGCGCCTTCGGGTCGGTCGTACCACGCCGGTTCCATTCGCGTGGCGATGCCGTTGGCGGCCAGCTTGGCTTCGTACTCGCGCCGGATGTACGGGTCTTCCATCCAGTAGGGGATCGAGGTGCCGCCCTCGGTGATGTCCATGGCGGTGTAGTCGCTGTGCTTTGCACCTGGCGCGCCGGGGTCGCGCCCGGGGTTGTGCGGGCCGAACCAGGCCGTCAGGCGCAGAGGGTCGGCGCCGGCGCTGAAATGCTGGTGGTACCAGCGCGCGCCGCCCGGTGCGGCCGTCACCAGACCCACCGGCTCGTAGTCGACGCGCCGCACCTGCTCGGCACGGCCGTCGGCCCAGGGTGTTTCGCCGACCCGCTCGGGCCAGGTGTAGGTGTAGCCCTTGCCCTTCAGGCAGATGAGGATGGCCGCGCTGGTGTGGGCGTGGGCCTTGCTGTAGCGGCCCTGCTCGTGCTGGCCGATCCAGAAGTAGAACTGGTTGTTGGTCATGAACGGCTCGACGCGACGCCAGCCCGGGCTGCGCCGGTTGTCCAGCGGCAGTTCGCAGTCG
>JANOPR010000366.1:0-7927 GCA_031421955.1 Burkholderiales bacterium | reverse complement strand
CCAGCAGTGCCGTGCACGGTGGGACCAGGTACATGAGGCTGGCCACGCGTGTGGCCGCGCCGCGCTGGATCAGCAAGTACAGCAACGAGCTGCCGCCGAGCGTCAGGACCAGCACCGACCAGGCCATCGCCCCGATCAATTCAGGATGCATGTCGATCGATCCCGCTTCGGCCAGCGCCAGCGGTGCCGTGACCGCAAGCGCCGCCATCAATTGCACGGCGTTCGCGGTGCGTACGTCGCAGGGTGCCACATGGCGTTTCTGGTACAGCGTGCCGGCCGTGATGCAGAGCAACGCGAACAACGCGAGCACCAGGTTGGCTTGCGTGACCTCGCCCGCCCCGAGCTTGTGCCAGACCACCAGCATCAGGCCGCCAAATCCGAGCACCAGACCGATCCACTGGCGCGCCGTGACGGCCTCGACACCCAGGCGACCTGACAGCCACAGTGCGGTCAACACCGGCTGCAGGCCGACGATCAATGCGACGGTACCGGCGCCGATGCCGAGTTTCACTGCCGCCCAGACGCCGCCCAGGTAGCCAGCGTGCATCAGGATGCCCGTCACGGCCAGGTGCGCCCACTGCGCACGGCCCTGCGGCCAGACTGCACGGCTCAGCCCGATCCAGACCGCAAAGGCGAGCAGCGACAACAGATAGCGCCAGGCCAGGAATGCCATCGGCGATGCATGCGGCATGCCAAAGCGGGCCACGACGAAGCCCGTGCTCCAGATCAAGACAAAGACCACGGGCAGCGCCAACCACAGCGTCGCGCGCTCACCTGGCCTTGGCACGAATCTCCGGCAGGGCCTTTTTCAGGTAATACACCATCGACCAGATCGTCAGCACGGCAGCAATCCAGATCATGCCGGTGCCCCACAAGTGCGTGTCTATCACGCCGAACAGCTGACCGTGGAACAGCAGGAAAGGGATCGCAACCATCTGCACGACCGTCTTGAGCTTGCCCAGCATTTGCACCGCCACGCTGCGGCTGGCGCCAATCTGCGCCATCCACTCGCGCAAGGCCGAGATCGCGATCTCGCGCCCGATGATGATGAACGCAACCAGGGCGCCAAGCCGGTCGAGTTGTACCAGGATCAACAAGGCCGCGCAGATCAGGAACTTGTCGGCCACCGGGTCGAGAAAGGCACCGAACGATGAGGTCTGGTTCAGGCGGCGGGCCAGGTAGCCATCGGCCCAGTCCGTGATGGCAACCACCACGAACAACACAGTTGCCAGCAGGTTCTGCATCGCCGCCTCGATCGGCAGGTAGAACACGCCGACGACCAGTGGGATCGCGACGATTCGGGCCCAGGTCAGCAGTGTCGGCAAGTTGAAGAACATGGCGTGATCCTAGCCGCTCATTGGAATGCGCCCGCAAGGCGCCCGAGACGACGCCCCCAAGTCCAGGCTCCGCTTGTCAAGAAACACCCTCTTGCCTCCCTACGGCGAGTCAAGCGCGCGCGGCTTGAAACGGCGGTCGTCGCGTAACAGAAACACCTCGCTGAACTTCCACGGCCGCGACAGGTGCGACACATCGCCGTAGGGCGCGCCGCGGTGCACCGCGTCGATCGCCAGTTGCACCGTGTCCTTGGCTTGGGACGGCTGACGCTGCACCAGCACGCGGCGCACGCTGCCATTGGCGTCCAGCTCGATCTCCAGTACCGGGATCGCCAGCAGCGGCTCGGGCACCTGGCCGGTGAACGTACCGCTCGGATTGGCGGCGACCATTCGGTGGCCGGCCTGCACCTTGTACTCGTCCCAGTTGCGCGCGCGGACAGGCGGTGTCAGCGGCGTCGGCGGCGTCGGCCGCGCCACGGAATTCGCCGGCGCAGCCACCACCGGCGCGGGCGCACGCGGTGCACCGCAGCCCGCAAGCGCAATCAGCGCGACAAGGGATGCGCTCTTCCAGGCGATCGCCGCCGATCCGGCTCTGCCGGTCGGCCAGCGTGCCTTGCAGGCCGCATCGCCGCGAGACGCGGCGATTCCTCGGCCCGTCGCGGGGGAGCGGCGAAGCCGCAACGGGCGGGGATCAATGCAGTGCACGGTAGATTTCCTCAGCCAAGGGTTTGGAGATGCCGTCGACGCTGGCCAGATCGTCGACGCTCGCATTGGCCACGCCGCGTGCACCGCCAAAGCGCTGCAGCAGCCGGGCTCGCTTCTTTGGTCCCACGCCCGCAATCTCTTCGAGTTGGCTTGCACCGGTGCGCACGCTGGCGCGGCGGGCGCGCATGCCCGTGATCGCGAAGCGATGGGCTTCGTCGCGAATCTGCGCCACCAGCATCAGCGCGGCGGAGTCGGCGCCCAAAGCGACTTTGGCACGGCCGTCGGCGAATACCAGCTCTTCGAGCCCGACCTTGCGGCCCGCGCCTTTCTCCACGCCGATGAGCAGCGACAGGTCCAGACCGAGTTCGGCAAACACGTCGCGCGCCATCGACACCTGGCCGCGCCCGCCGTCGACCAACACCAGGTCGGGCAGCCGCACATGGGCTGGCGCCTCCCCCGAGGCCAGAGCCTCGGCGATCTTGGCGTAGCGGCGCATCAGCACCTGGCGCATCGCGGCGTAGTCGTCGCCACCGGTGATGCCTTCGATGTTGTAGCGACGGTATTGCGCACTTTGCATCTGGTGGTTCTCGAAGACCACGCAGCTTGCCTGCGTGGCCTCACCCGCCGTGTGGCTGATATCGAAACATTCGATACGCAAGGTATCCAGATCCGGCACGTCAAGCGCGAGCGCTTCGACCAAGGCGCGCGTGCGCTGGCGTTGCGAGCCTTCCTCGGCGAGCAGACGCGCCAGGGCCAGTTGGGCCCCGTTTGCGGCCATCTCGAGCCACACCCTGCGCTGTTCGCGCGGCTGCTGACTGGCCGTGACCTTGACGCCACTGTGCTCGGCCAGTGCGCCGAGCAAGGCACTGTCCACGGGGTGGCTGGTCAGCAACTGCGGCGGAACAAAACCACCGACGTAATGCTGCGCGATGAAGGCATCGAGCACCTGCACCTCGGGCGCTACAGCGTCGGCGAGCAAGGTCGCATCCTCGACGTGGGTCGGAAAATAGGCCCGGTCGCCCAGGTGGCGCCCGCCGCGAACCATGGCCAGATTGACGCAGGCCCGCCCGCCCTGCACCTTGACCGCCAGGATGTCGATGTCCTTGTCGATGGCGCCCAGGCTGCTGACGTCGACCGCCTGTTGGTGCAACACCCGCGACAGCGATTCGATCTGGTTGCGCAAGTCGGCCGCCTGCTCGAACTCGAGCCGCTCGGCGTGGGCCAGCATGCGCTGCTGCAAGCCCTCGAGCACGGCCTGTGTGTCTCCGCGCAGGAAGCGCTCGGTGTCGGCGACGTCGCGGGCATAGTCGTCCGTCGATATGAGACCCACGCAGGGGCCGGTGCAGCGACGGATCTGGTACAGCAGGCAGGGTCGCGAGCGGTTGCCGAACACCGAGTCCTCGCAGGTGCGCAGGCGGAACACCTTCTGGATCAGCTGGATCGAGTCCTTGACGGCCCAGGCACTGGGATAGGGCCCGAAGTAACGGTGCTTGCGATCGACCGCGCCGCGGTAGTACGCCAACCGCGGAAAGGTGCCCGACACCAGCTTCAGGTACGGGTAGCTCTTGTCGTCGCGAAAGAGGATGTTGAAGCGCGGGTTGAGTGCCTTGATCAGGTTGTTCTCGAGCAGCAGGGCCTCGGCCTCGCTGCGCACGACGGTGGTCTCGATGCGCGCGATGCGCTCGATCATCAGGCCGATGCGCGTGCCGGCATGGTTCTTCTGGAAGTAGGTCGAGACGCGTTTCTTCAGGTTCAGCGCCTTGCCCACGTACAGCACGGCGCCAGACTCGTCGAAGTAGCGGTACACGCCGGGGCGCGCAGGCAACGCGGCCACTTCCGCGCGCAGGCGATTGCGAGCGGCGTCGGGATCGATGGCCTCGGCAGGTGCAGTCATGCCCTTGAATTATCGGTGTCGATAATCGAACCATGCGCTGGGACATTTTCTGCCGCGTCATTGACCACCACGGTGACCTGGGCGTGTGCTGGCGCCTGAGCGCGGACCTGGCGGCCCGCGGCGAAACCGCGCGCCTGTGGGTCGACGACCCGCTGGCCCTGGCCTGGATGGCGCCGCACGGCGCGCGCGGCGTCAGCGTGGTTCGCTGGGTCGACCCTTTGCCTGAATTCGATCCCGGCGACGTGGTCGTCGAGGCATTCGGCTGCGATCCGCCGCCCGCGTTCGTCGCCCGCATGGCCGCTCTGCCCACAGCGCCGGTCTGGATCAACCTCGAATACCTCAGCGCAGAACCCTATGTCGAGAGCTGCCACGGGCTGCCTTCGCCGCAGACACAGGGACCTGGCGCGGGCCTCGAGAAGTGGTTCTACTACCCCGGTTTCACGCTCGCAACGGGCGGCCTGCTGCGCGAGGCTCGTGCGCTGGACACGGCCGATGCCAGCTGGCTGGCAGCGCAGGGCGTGGTGCTGTGCGATGGCGAGCGCCGCGTCAGCCTGTTCGCCTACGCCGACGCGCCGCTCGAACCCCTGCTCGACCTGCTCGACGCGCAGCCGACGCTGGTACTGCTGGCTGCCGGCGCGGCGCAGGCACCGGCCCTCGCCCTGTTCGATGCACAGCGCCGGCGCGGTCGGCGCCTGCGCGCCCATGCCCTGCCCTGGTTCGACCACCCTGGCTACGACCGGCTCCTGCGCGCCTGCGACATCAATTTCGTCCGCGGTGAGGACTCGATCGTGCGCGCGATGTGGGCCGGCGCACCCTTCGTCTGGCAGATCTACGCCCAGCAGGACCGCGCCCATGCGGTCAAGCTCGAAGCGCTGCTCGAACGGCTGACGTCGGCCGCGACGCCTGCGCTGGCGCAGGCGCTGCGTCGATTGTGGCGGGCCTGAACGGCCTGGGCCCGTGGCCGGCCGGCCTGCCCGACCTGCAAGCCTGGCATGGCCTGTGCACGGCGTGGCGCGACCAACTGGCCAGCCAGGCCGACCTCACCAGCCGGCTGATGGGCTTCGTGGCCGCCAGACGTTAGAATCGCAGGCTTTGTACCGGGCGCGAGCACTTTGCGCCTGCGTGCCCACTTTCAACACCGTCAGACACCATGAAGATCGCCCAGGAAATCCGCGCCGGCAACGTGATCATGCAGGGCAAGGACCCGATGGTCGTGCTCAAGACCGAGTACAGCCGCGGCGGCCGCAACTCGGCCACCGTGCGCATGAAGATGAAGAGCCTGCTCAACGGCACCGGCGCCGAGCTGGTGTTCAAGGCCGACGACAAGAGGGAGCAGATCGTGCTCGACAAGAAGGAGTGCACCTACTCCTACTTCGCCGACCCGATGTACGCCTTCATGGATGCCGACTACAACCAGTTCGAGGTTGAGAGCGAGAACATGGGCGACGCCATCAACTACCTCGAAGACGGCATGGCCGTCGAAGTCGTGTTCTACGACGGCAAGGCGATTTCCGTCGAGCTACCGACCAGCGTCGTGCGCGAAGTCGTCACCGAGCCCGCCGTCAAGGGCGACACCTCGGGAAAGGTCATGAAGCCGGCCAAGATTGCCACGGGCTTCGAGATCGCCGTGCCGCTGTTCGTCGAGAACGGCGACAAGATCGAGATCGACACCCGCACGCACGAGTACCGCAAGCGGGTTTGAGCCTTCGGCGATGAGCCCTGCGGGCACCCGGTGGGTGCCCTTTTCTTTGCGCGAGGCATGATCGAGCCCATGTCGTTCGACTTCGACGCCGCCGTCTCGGCGCCCTTTCGCATGCAGCCCGGTCTGCGACGCATGGCCGACGGCGCGCTGCACCTGACGCCCGTGGGCCGGGGGTCGCGGCACCAGCGCGAGAAGCTCGCGGTGCTGTCGGCGAATCCCTCGCAAGCCCTGCAGATCGAAGCCGGCTTCGATGCCACCCCGGCCGTGCACGCACTGGCCGCTCATGCGGCCCGTGAACACCCCGCCGTCCTGGCCTGGAACGGCCGGCGCGCCGACTCGCCCCTGCTTGGCGTCGCCGTCAATGGCAGCACCGTCGAGGACGTAGCGGCCGGCCGCTTCGGCCTCGGCGACGAAGTCGGTCGCTGCCTGCGCGGCCTGCCTGCAGACTGGCGCCTGGCCGGCCTGCTGTGCCTGGCCTTCGAGGAAGACTTCGCGCTCGTTGATGCCAGCAGCGGCACGCTGCCCTGGCTGGCCGTGGCCTTGCCATCGCATTGGGCGCCACAGGACAAGGTCGGCCGCCACTTTCGCGAAGTGCATGCCCCGGTCGCCGACAACGCCCTGCTGCTGCGCGCCGGCGAGCACCTGATGCGCATGGTGTGCGGGCCCGAGCGCTGGGAGCGATTCGTCTGGAACGTCACGCGCCATCCGCGGCTCAATGCCCACCCCGCGGACGTCGATCCCGCGCCGTGGTCGCCCGAGGCCTTCGCCGACCCGCAGGCGCCGCGCGCGTGGTGGCGCACCGAGCGGCAGACCTTCATCGCGCTGCCCGACAAGACGCAGGCCGTGTTCACGATCCACGTCAACCTCGAGCCGCTGGGCCAGGCGATCGACAGCCCCGCCAAGGCGCACGCGTTGCATGACGCCATCGCCACCATGAGCGAGAGCGTGCTGGCCTACCGCAGCCTCACCTCGGTGCGCGATCCACTGCTGGCCTGGCTGGCCGCGCGGGCCGGGTGAAGACCGAGCCGATCGTCCCCGCGGCGGTCGACTTCAGCGACCCGGCGGCCCCGCGCGCCCCCGCCTTCGACGACCTGTACCACCCGCACAGCGGCGCCTTCACGCAAGCGCAGCAGGTGTTCCTGGCCGGCAACGGCCTGCCCGACCGCTGGCGCGGGCGCGAACGCTTCACGATCCTCGAAACCGGATTCGGCCTGGGCAACAACTTCCTGGCCACCTGGGCCGCCTGGCGCGGCGACCCGGCGCGCTGTGAGCGCCTGTGCTTCGTCTCGATCGAGAAACACCCGCTGAGCGCGCCCGACCTCGAGCGCGCGCACGCCGCCTCGCCCGAGCCCGGCCTCGCGCACCGGCTGATCGACGCCTGGCCGCCCGCCACCTGCAACCTGCACACGCTCGACTTCGAAGCCGGCCGCGTGCGCCTGCTGCTGGCCTATGGCGATGTGCGGGCCTGGGCGCGCGAACTGGTGGCCCGCGTCGACGCCTTCTACCTCGACGGCTTCGCGCCCGCGCACAACCCCGCCATGTGGGACCGCGGCGTGTTCGCGATGCTCGCGCGCCTGGCCGCACCTGAGGCCAGCGCCGCCACGTGGAGCGCCGCGCGCGTGGTGCGTGAGGGCCTGCAGGGCGCCGGCTTCGAGGTCCGGGCCGCAGCCGGCAGCGGCGGCAAGCGCGACATCACCCTGGCGCGCTTCGCCCCGCGCTTCACCGCGCCCGCTCCGCCCGGCCGCAGCGTTGCGGCCAGCGCACCGAGCCATGCGCTGGTCATCGGCGGCGGCCTGGCCGGTGCATTCACCGCGCACGCCCTGGCCCGGCAAGGCATCCCCTGCACCGTCATTGACCCGCATGCCGAGCCCGCCGCCGAAGCCTCGGGCAACCCGGCCGGCCTGTTCCACGGCGCGCTGATGGGCCACGACGGACCCCACGCGCGGCTGCTGCGCGCGGCGGCCCTGACAGCCGAGCCGGCGCTGCGCGCCGCGATGGCGGGCGGCGCGGCGGGCTGCATCGATGGCCTGCTGCGGCTTGAATCGAAGCTCGCGTTGCCGGCGATGCAGGCCCTGCTCGAACGCCAGGCCCTGCCCGCGCGCTACGTGCAAGCGCTATCCCCGGAGCAGGCCTCGCAGCGTGCCGGCGTCACGCTCGCGCAACCGGCCTGGTTCTATCCCGGTGGCGGCTGGATCAGTCCGCGCGCGTGGGTGCACCATGCGCTGTCGACGCCAGGGGTGAAGCTGAAGTCGAACTGCGACGTCGCCGCGCTGCAACGCAGCAGCGGCGGCT
>JANOPR010000365.1:0-3157 GCA_031421955.1 Burkholderiales bacterium | reverse complement strand
GGTGCTGGCGCTGTGGCGCTTCCACCGCTCGCCGCTGGGCAGCGTGCTGGTGGCGATCCGCGAGAACGAGCAACGCGCGCGCTTCATCGGCTATCCGACCAACCGCGTCAAGCTCACCGCCTTCGTCTTCTCGGCCGGCCTCACGGGCCTGGCCGGCATGCTGCTGGCCTTCAACAACCTCATGACTTCGGCCGAGCCGATCTCGGTGGCGTTCTCCGGCGAACTGTTGGCGATGGTCGTGATCGGCGGCATGCGCTCGTTTCTCGGCCCGGCGCTGGGCGCGCTGTTCTTCGTCATCTTTCGCGACTCGTTGTCACGCGTCACAGAGAACTGGCTGCTCTTCTTCGGCCTGCTGTTCGTGGCCTTCATCGTCTTCTCGCCGACCGGTCTGGTCGGCCTGGTCGAGCGGATCACCGCGCGCTGGCGCAAGGTCGTGATCGGCGAGGCCGCGATGGCGCAGCGCCTGGCCGGCACGGTGGTGCTGCCCGACTTCCTGCGCCCGCCGGCGCATGCCAGCGGCGACGCGATTCTCGAGGCGCGCGGCCTAGCCAAGCATTTCGGCGGCATCCATGCGGTCAAGGACATGTCGCTGCGGCTGCGCGACCGCACGCTGCACGCGCTGATCGGCCCCAACGGCGCGGGCAAGACGACCGCCTTCAACCTGATCTCGGGCCTGTTCACGCCCGACCGCGGCACGGTCACGCTGGCCGGCGAGTCGATCGGGGGGCAAAGCCCGGAACAGGTCACGCAAGCAGGCGTCGGCCGCTCGTTCCAGATCACCAACCTGTTCGGCTCGCTGTCGGTGGCCGAGAACGTGCGCCTGGCCGTGCAGTCGCGCCATCCGCGGCGCTTTGCGGTCTGGACCGACGCGGCCTCGCTGGCCGACGTCAATCGCGACAGCGCCGACGTGGTGCGCACGATGGGCCTGGCCGGCGTGGAGTCGGCGCCGGCAGCGTCGCTGTCTTACGGCGGCCAGCGCCTGCTCGACATGGCGCTGGCGTTGGCCACCCGGCCGCGCGTGCTGTTGCTCGACGAACCCTTGGCCGGGCTGGCCGCGGCGGAACGCGAACGCGTGGGCCAGCTGATCAAGGGCATCTCGGCCGAGCTGCCGGTGCTGCTGGTCGAGCACGACATCGACCGCGTCTTCGCGCTGGCCGATGCGGTCACGGTGATGAACGACGGCGAGGTGCTGGTTGACGGCACGGTCGACGATGCGCGCGACTCGCCGCAGGTGCAGGCGATCTACAACGGCGCGGGCTCGCACGCGCTGGCCGAGGTCGAGCGCAAGAGCGCGGCGCGCACCAGCACCTTGCTCAGGCTCGAGGGCGTGAACACCTTTTACGGCAAGAGCCACATCCTGCGCAATGTGAGCTTGGACGTGCACGACAACGAGATCGTCGCCCTGCTCGGTCGCAATGGCGCGGGCAAGTCGACATTGCTCAAGACCATCATCGGCGTCTCGGCGCCGGCCAGCGGCAGCATCACGCTCGGCGCCGAGGCGCTGGCGCGCCGGCCTGCAGCCGAGATCGCCCGCCGCGGCGTGGCCTATGTGCCGCAGGGGCGGGCACTGTTTGCCGGCATGTCGGTGGCCGACAACCTCGAGCTCGGGCGCCTGAAGCGGCGCAACGGCGCGGGCATGCACTGGGACGAGGACAAGATCTTCGCCTTCTTCCCGCGCATCAAGCAGCGCTGGCGCTCGCCGGCCGATTACCTCTCGGGCGGCGAGCAACAGATGGTCGCCGTGGCGCGTGCGTTGTCGGGCGACACCCGCGTGCTGTTGCTCGACGAACCCTTCGAGGGCCTCGCGCCGGCGATCGTCGAAGAGCTTTTCGAAGCCTTCGACAAACTGCGCCACGAGGTCGCGATCCTGATCGTCGACCATCACCTCGACCTGGCGCTGGCGCTGTCGGATAGAACGGTCGCGCTCGAGCGCGGCGAAGTCACCCATGTCGGCCCGTCGGCCGCGCTGTCGCGCGACCTCGAATTGCGGCGCCAGGTGTTGTGGATGTGAGAAGAACATGAGCAATACAACGCAAACCGCCGGCATCGTCGGCGCCGGACTCATCGGCCGTTCGTGGGCGAACGTCTTCGCCCGCGCCGGCTGGCAAGTGCAGGTCTGGGACCCGAACCCCGCGCAACGGGATGCGGCGCAGACGCAGATCGGGCAGTCTCTGCGCGACCTGCAGGCGCATGGCTTGGTGCACGATGCCGCTGCGGCGCTGGCGCGCGTGCGCGTCGTCGCCACGCTCGAAGCGGCCGTGAACGGGGCCGACTACGTTCAGGAAAGCGGACCCGAAACGCTCGAATCCAAACGCGCCAGCTTTGCCGCGCTCGACGCCGCGGCTCCGGCAAACTGCGTGCTGGCTTCGTCCACCTCGGCGATCGTGGCGTCGAAGTTCACCGAGGCGCTGGCGGGGCGTGCTCGTTGCATCGTCGCGCACCCGGTCAACCCGCCGCATCTGGTGCCGGTGGTCGAACTGTGCGGCGCACCCTGGACCTCGGCCCAGACCAAGGCGCGCGCGCACGACGTGATGGCGAGCATCGGCCAAGTGCCGATCGAGGTGCGTCGCGAGGTGGACGGCTTCGTCCTCAACCGCCTGCAGGTGGCCTTGCTGACCGAGGCCTTTCGCCTGGTGCAGGACGGCGTCGTCAGCCCGCAGGATCTGGACCACACCATCTGCCACGGACTGGGCCTGCGCTGGGCCTTCATGGGCCCGTTCGAGACGATCGAGCTGAACGCGCCGGGCGGCATTGCCGACTATTGCGAGCGCTATGTGCCCTGGTTTCGCCGCTACATGGCCGACCTGCCGACGGCCAAGGTCTGGGACGACGCGCAGTGGCGCGCCGCAGCAGCAGCCTGGGGACCGGCACCCGACGCCGGCGAGGTCGCGCGCAAGAGCGAGTGGCGCAACGACAGGCTGGCGGCGCTGGCCGCGCACAAGCAGGGTCAGAAACCCTGGCAGGATTCTTGACTCAAGGAGCATCGAAATGGCCAAACCCAAGAGCAAGCAACGCAAGGTGATGATCACCTGCGCCGTCACCGGCGCGATCCACACGCCGAGCATGTCGCCGTACCTGCCGATCACGGCCGACGAGATCGCCGAGGCAGCGCTCAGTGCGCACGAGGCCGGCGCGGCGCTGGTGCACCTGCACGCGC
>JANOPR010000364.1:0-3798 GCA_031421955.1 Burkholderiales bacterium | reverse complement strand
GCGCATCGGCGGCGCAGACGCGCGTACGTTTCACCGGGCTCCTGGAGGAGGCGCTGTTGCGCAACCTGGTGGCCGGCGCGGATGCCCTGGTGTTTCCATCCCTGTACGAAGGATTTGGCCTGCCGGCGCTTGAAGCGATGGCCGCTGGCTGCCCAGTGCTTGCGTCGAGTGCCGGATCGCTGCCTGAGGTCTGCGCTGATGCCGCGGCGGCTTATTTCGAGCCGCGCTCGGTCGAACAGATCGGGCAGGCGCTGGTGCGGCATGCCGGGATGTCGGCGGTGAAGCGGCAGGCAATCGTCGCGCGTGGAGTGGCCCACGCGCGCAAATTCACTTGGGAGCGGACCGCGGACCTGACCGCGACGGCAGTCGAAGCGGTTCTTCGCAGCCCCGGCAGCGCGCCATGAGCCTGGACGACGTGCGCCCGCTGCACTTCGGCAAGTTGCTGCCCCCGCCCTATGCCGGCGTGGAAGCGCATGTGGACCAGCTGCTGCGCGCGCTGCACCCGACCGTGCGTGGCGCGCTGGTGGCCTGTGGCGACCCGGCCATCGCGGCTGCCAGACACGCCGAATTTCCGTACCGCCTGATCGTCGAACGCTTCTACGGGCGCTTGGCCTCGGCGCCGGTCGCCCCCGGCATGGTGGCCGCGGTGCGGCGCGAGATTGTCAGCGGGCGCTCCAATCTGCTGCACCTGCACGCCCCCAACCCGCTGGGCGACCTGGCCGGGCTGCTGTGCGCGGGCGACGTGCCCGTCGTACTGTCGTGGCACAGCGACGTCGTGCGCCAGCGCAACTTGCTGCGCCTGTATGGCCCCATCCAGCGCCGCACCATCGACCGCGCGGACCGCATCGTCGTGGCCACACCCCAGCACTACACCAGCTCGCGGCAATTGCAGCGGCCGGGTGTCGAGGCCAAGGTGCACGTGGTTCCTTATGGCATTGACTTCAGCGGGCTGGACGCCTCCCTGGCCGACGCGGCTACCACCGAGCGCCTGAATCGCTTTGCCACCGGCCGCCCGATGCTGCTGACGGTGGGCCGACACATCTACTACAAGGGCTACGAGTACCTGATTGCCGCGCTAGCCCGGCTGCGCAGCGATGCGGTGCTGGTGATGGTGGGTACCGGGCCGCTGGGCGAAGCGCTGCGGCAGCAGGCGCAGGAGTTGGGTGTCGCGGATCGCCTGTTGATGATGGGAGAAGTCGACCATGGATCGTTGGTCGCCGCCTACCATCGCTGCGACGTCTTCACCCTGCCGTCGATTGAGCCGTCGGAAGCCTTCGGCATCGCCAGCGCCGAGGCCATGGCCTGTGGTAAACCCACGGTCGTGTGCGAGCTGAAGAATGGTGTGAATCACCTCAACCAGTCCGGCCGCACGGGACTGGCCGTGCCGCCGCGCGACGTGCCGGCATTGGCCGACGCCTTCGATGTGCTGCTGAGCGACAGCGTGCAACGCAAACGCATGGGCGGTGCGGCGGCGCAGTGGGTGCGCGAGGAGTTCAGCGTCGATGCGATGCGCGAGAAAACGCTCGGCATCTACCGCGGCCTGCTTTAGCGCCGCGGGGTCTGGCACGCGCGGACCCTCAGCGCGGCGCAGGCGGCGGGTAGTCGATCGACATCAGCGTCGGGAACCGCTGCTGCAGCGTCGCCCACGACTGGCGACCCTCTTCGCACTGCTTGGGCCGCCACACTTGGCAGATCAGGCGCAGGTTGCGGCGGGCATCGTCGGGCCTGCCATTCAGGCCGGCGGCGAGCGCAAAGCGCAGCATCGCCGGCGGCGGCATGTAGCGTTGATTGAGCCGGCGCATGCGTTCGACCTCGCCGGGCGACATGCCCTCCCTGGCCTCGGTCAGGCGGAACCAGATGAACTCGCGCTGGTTGTCGAGCAGGATCACGTCAGGCACCTTGGGTTCATCGCCTGGCGTCACGTAGCCCGCCTCCTTGAAGCTCGCGCGTCTGGCGCCCTCTTCGACCTCGAGGTACTCGATCCAGATCCACCCGAGCAGCGCGGCCATGCCAACGCAGGCCGCGCCAAAGCCCCACGTGGGGAGCGATAGTTTTACGGCCGCGATGGCGGCGCTGCGACTGGCTTCGATGCCGCCGATCAGCACGGCCAGCGGCAGCAGAAAGTAGGTATAGGCGTACGGGAACTCGACAAGCGCGTGGGCGGCCAGAGCGCCGCCGACTGCGAGCAGCGACCAGGTCGTCGCGTCGCGGCAGTTGATGCACCGGCTCGCGACCCACCACACGATGGCGGCAATGACCAGGGTGCCGATCACCAGGCCGTTCCAGACCAGCAAGTCCAGCAGCAGGTTGTGGCTGTACGTGATCCACTCGAAAGCCGCGGTGTGGTCAAGCGCCACCGCCTGTTGCGCGGCGCCGACCTGCATCCAGCCCCATCCCGACAGCGGCTGGCGCCATGCGGCGTCCCACATCGCCGGCCATATGAGGCTGCGCCCGCCGACGCTCTGCACCCGTTCGGCGAGGACCGTTGAGGCCGTCAGCTCAAGCGCGGCGTTGAGTGGCGCCCACACCAGCGTCAACACGATGAACGGCGCTACGGCCGCCATGACGCCCGCGGGCGTGCTGCGCAAGGAGGCTCGACCGCGGCCGGTGGCCCACCATGCCAGAAGCACGCCGACCATGAGCCACCCGACGCGGGCCTCAGTCATGACCAGACCAAAGCCGAGGAACCACAGCGCGACCCACGCCGGCCAGCGCCCGACGCGACGTGTTTCGAACAGCCACGCAATGCCGGGCAGTGCCATGCCGATCAACGCGGCGAGATGGTTGGGCTGCGTGAAGTTGGCGAACACCCGATCGCTCGGGCCGAGGTTCTCGATCAGCGGTTGCGCACCCAACCGCAGCCATTGGACAAGCCCGATGCCGGTCGAGGCCAGGGCTGCCACGAGGATCGCGGCGAACACGCCGCCGATGAAACGCGCGCCGTCGGCGCGAGCCAGCGCTGCCGAGGCCACGATGGTCAGGCCAAAGGCGCACAGGTACAGGGCCGGCAATAGCGCGTCGGCCAGGTAGGTCACGCGGCCCAACCCCCATTGCGCCAGCGGCACCAGGGCCAACGCCGCAGCGCCCAGGGCGATCAGTGGCACGGGCAGGCGTCGCAATTGCGGCGAAGCCAGGGCAGCCAGCGCCAGCAAGAGGGCCCCGATGGCGGCCACGGTTTCCTGCTGAAAGCTGCGCCACGGGAAGTAATGCCCGGGCAGCAACCAGGCCAGGCAGAAGGCGACCAGTCCGAAGGCGTAAATCATGTTTATGCGCGATCAGGGCGTTCTAGTGCCCGCACAAGAAACGAAAAGGGCGGCCGAAGCCGCCCTGCAATCCGAAAGCGATGGCTACGCTATCAGCTCTTGCACGAACCCGGCAGGTACTTCAAGGGAAGAGGGGTGGTGGTGCCAGGGCCGCACAGGTAGGTGCCGACCGTGGCAGAACCGATCGAGGCCGCCAAGAGCGGGGCGCCAGCGGCGGTTGCCGGCACCAACCGAAGCGTCGTGCTGACTGCGTCCCTCAAGTCGGCCGCAGCGGACAGCGTAACAGTGATCACGCCGTCTGCGTCGGTCATGACCGTCTGCACGTACTTCGACTGCTGGCCGGTCGAGGCTTCACAACCCCAGCCATTGGTTCCAGGCAATGACGACTGGCTGCCGGTTTGGTAAACCTCGGCGACCGAGGTACGGCACTGGCTGGCCGCCAGAATGGCTTCCGAGACCTTGGCCTTGATGGTGTAGGTCTGGTACGCCGGCAGGGCCACGGCGGCCAGGATGCCGATGATCGCCACGACGATCA
>JANOPR010000363.1:0-3688 GCA_031421955.1 Burkholderiales bacterium | reverse complement strand
ATAACTGATCCGCTACACGCGTGTCGATCTCACCGTCGTCGACCGACCCGGCGTGCAGGCGTGGGCTTGCGAGTGCCATGGGGTGGTCAGAACAGGCGCCGATCGGTTCTCTCCCCAGGGCTGGGTCTCCAGTGAGCGGGGCGCTGGGATCCTTCACACGAGTGCTCAAGCGCACTTGCCCTGCCTGGCCCAGAAAGTGTCCGGAGTGAGCCACCGCGGCATGGCCATGCTGATCGCTTCCTTGAGCGCTTCGTTCAGACAGGCCCCGCGCGCAGCGCATCGCCAATTGCAGCGTCCGGCGATTGTCAATCAATGAGTTGCGAAGGTCTGGAAGCACTTCCCAGTGTCATTCCCGATAGGCGCTGACAGACCCCGAAGCATCAAAAACCAACTCCCCCTCACTCCCACTCGATCGTGGCTGGGGGCTTGCTGGACACATCGTAGGTTACGCGGTTGATGCCGCGCACCTCGTTGATGATGCGGCTGCTCGTCCGCTTGAGCAAGCCGTACGGCAGTTCCGCCCAGTCGGCCGTCATAAAGTCACTGGTTTGCACGGCCCGCAACGCGACGACATATTCGTAGGTTCGTCCGTCGCCCATCACGCCGACGCTTTTCACCGGCAGGAAGACCGCGAAGGCCTGGCTGGTGAGGTCGTACCAGCTCTTGCCCGATACCGGATCGATGGTCGAGCGCAGTTCTTCGATGAAGATGGTGTCGGCGCGGCGCAGCAGATCGGCGAAATCCCTGCGCACTTCGCCCAGGATGCGCACGCCCAGCCCGGGGCCCGGGAAGGGATGGCGGTAGACCATCTCATGTGGCAATCCCAGTGCCACGCCGAGTTCGCGCACCTCGTCCTTGAACAGGTCGCGCAGCGGCTCGAGCAATTTCAGTCCCAGGGTCTCGGGCAGGCCACCGACGTTGTGGTGACTCTTGATCGAAGTCGCCTTCTTGGTCTTGGCCGCGCCACTCTCGATCACGTCGGGATAAATCGTGCCCTGCGCCAACCACTTGGCACCGCCGCTGGACGCGGCGCCAGATCCGCCTTTGAGCTTCCTTGCTTCGCGCTGGAACACCTCGACGAATTCGCGGCCGATGATCTTGCGCTTGGCCTCGGGATCGGCCACGCCCTGCAGGTGACCGAGGAACTGGTCGGCAGCGTCGACATGCACCACCCTGGCGTGCAGGCGGCCGACGAACATCTCCATCACCATCGCGGCCTCGTTCAGACGCAGCAGGCCATGGTCGACGAAAACGCAGGTCAGCTGGTCACCGATCGCGCGGTGGATCAGCGCGGCGGCCACGCTCGAGTCAACACCGCCCGACAGGCCCAGAATGACCTCGTCAGTGCCGACCTGTTCGCGAATCGACGCGACCGCTTCGGCGATGTGGTCGCGCATGACCCAATCGGGCCGGGCCGCGCAGATGTCGAGCACAAAGCGCCCGAGCATGGCACTGCCCTGCCGCGTGTGCGTGACCTCGGGGTGGAACTGCAGCGCGTAATAGCCGCGCGCCTCGTCGGCCATGCCGGCGATCGGGCAGCTCGGCGTGCTGGCCATCAGCTTGAAGCCCGGCGGCAGGGCCGTGACCTTGTCGCCATGGCTCATCCAGACCTTGAGCATGCCGTGGCCCTCGGTGGTGGAGAAGTCTTCGAGCCCCGCGAGCAGCCGGGTGTGGCCGTGCGCCCTCACCTCGGCATAACCGAACTCGCGGTGCGTCGAGGCCTCGACTTCGCCGCCGAGTTGCACCGTCATCGTGAACATGCCGTAGCAGATACCCAGCACCGGCACGCCGGCGTCCCACACCGCCTGCGGCGCGCGCAAGTCCTGCGCCTCGTAGGTACTGGCATGGCTGCCCGACAGGATGATGCCCTTGGGCGCGAATTCGCGGATGAAGGCGTCGCTGACGTCGTTGGGATGGATCTCGCAGTACACATGCGCTTCACGCACGCGGCGCGCGATCAGCTGCGTGACCTGCGAACCGAAATCGAGAATCAGGATCTTGTCGTGGCTCATGTCTTGGCGGTGTGAAAAGAGGGCGTAGCCCGCGCGCGAGCGAAGTGACGCAGGGCGATGAGTGCGGCCGCGGCTTGCAGCGCAGCGCAGAAGTAGTAAGGCGCGCCGATGCGCCAGTCGCCCTGCGGCAGGTGCGAGACGAAGCCCAGCAACGCGGCGCCGATCACGGGTGCCACCACCGCCATCAGGCTGTTCAGCGAGGACAGGGCACCCATCGTGCGGCCCTGGATCGTCTCGCCGGCGGCGTTGGAGACGATGCTCTGCATGGCGGCATTGACGGCAAAACCGAGGACGTTGAATCCGATGACGACAAACATGACCCACCCTGCCGGCGCCAGACCCCAGGCCAGGTAGCAAAGCGACGAGGACACCAAGCCCATCACGGCCAGGCGCTGCACCGAAAAGCGATGCAAGAGATGCTTGAGCAGGAAGCCCTGAACCAATGCCGACATCAGACCCACCGCGAACAGAGACCAGCCGTTCTCGAGCGGACCCCAACCGAACTTGAAGGCGGTGTACAGCACCCAGGTCGAATGCAGCACGAACTCGCCAGGGCCGACAGTGCCAGCACCAGCACCAGCGAACCGACGCCCTTCAGCCCGGCCAAGCCCTTGAGCGCGGCCACGGGGTTGGCACGCCGCCACTCGAACGGCATGCGGCGCTCGCGCGGCAGCGACTCGGGCAAGACGAAGGTACCGTACGCCAGGTTCAGCATCGCGAGAAAACCCGCGGCGTAAAACGGCAGGCGCAGATCGACCGCGCCGAGCAGGCCACCGAGCACCGGGCCGAGGATGAATCCAACGCCAAACATGGCGCCGAGCAGCCCGAATCGACGCGCTCGATCCGCCGGTGCGGTGATGTCGGCAACATAGGCGTTGGCCACCGCGGCATTGGCCATCAAGGCGCCGCTGAACAGGCGCACGAGGATGAGCATCCAGATCGCGGTGGCGACCGCGGTGACAAAGAAGCTCAGGCCGAGGCCGGCAAAACCGAGCAACAAGACGGGCCTGCGGCCATAGCGGTCGGACAGGGCGCCCAGGATCGGCGAGCCAACGAAGTTGGCGATTGCGAAGGCAAACATCACGGCACCGAACCAGTAGGCCTGTTCGGCCTGGCTGCTCGTGAAGGTGCCCACGAGCAGCGGCAGCACAGGGATGATCAGCCCGACCGAGACCATGTCGATCAGCACCGTGATCAGGATGAAGGGCATCGCCGCCCGCGTGGGCGCTGACCCTGGGGTGTCAGGCACGGGAGTCAAGCGCCCAGGACAGCGCCGGGCCGCTCCCAAGCGGCCTGAGCGCCACAGGGCGGCAAGGAGGCTCTTGCCTGGCCCAAGGGCCGCGCGCGAATCGAGCTTGGGGCCGTCATGTCACTCCATGCGGTAGTTCGGCGCTTCTTTCGTGATCTGCACGTCATGGACATGGCTCTCGCGCACGCCCGCGGCGGTGATCTCGACGAACTCGGCCTTCGTCTGCATCTCGCCGATGGTGGTGCAGCCGCAGTAATGCATCGAGGCGCGCAGGCCGCCGGCCATCTGGTACAGGATGCCCACCACCGAACCCTTGTACGGCACCTGACCTTCGATGCCTTCGGGCACCAGCTTGGCGGTGTTGGGGTTGTTGCCGCCGTCGTCCTGGAAGTAGCGATCGGCGCTGCCCTTTTGCATGGCGCCCAGC
>JANOPR010000362.1:0-6340 GCA_031421955.1 Burkholderiales bacterium | reverse complement strand
TAGTCTTCCTCGGCCACCGGCACGAAGCCCAGGTTGAACTGCGCCGCAGCGGCCTCGATGCCCAGGCCCACGTCGGCCAAGCCACTGGCTACGGCGGCGGCCACCGCGACATGGGTGTCTTCGCAGGTGCCGTGAAAGCCGGCGATGCGCTCAGGTTCGATCGCGGCGACGGCCAGCAGGTGCTCGACCAGCAGCCGCGTGCCCGTTCCTGGCTGGCGGTTGACGAAGCGCAGCCCCGGCCGCGCCAGGTCGCCGATGCCCGCCAGTTGGTGCGGGTTGGCGCACGCGACGATCAGCCCTTGACGCCGCCGGTGGCAGGCGATGAGTTTGTGACGGCCGGGCTTGAGCAGGCCCTTCAAGGCGCGCGCAAAAGTGGGCAGCTTGCCCGCGGCGAGCGCGGGCACATGGAATCCGGCGACGTCGCAGCGGCCGTGGGCCAGCGCCTGCAGGGCGTCGATGCTGCCGGCAAAGCGCAGGTCGATGTGCAGGCCCTGGGCCTCGGCGCGGTCGCGCAGCAGCGGCAACGCCAGATCGTGACTGGCGTAGAGGGTGAGCGCCTCATGCGTGGCGTCGAAGGCCAGCGTCAGGACGCGTTCGAGTTCGCTGCGCAGGGCCTCGATGTGCGGCGTGAGGCGCGTGCGTGCGCGTGTCTCGGCCCACAGCAGGCGCTCGGCCAGCGGCGTCAGGCGCGCCGGCTGGCCCTTGATCCAGACCACCAGCTCGGCGCCGAGCACCTGCTCCCATTGCTTGAGCGCGCCCCAGGTGTGCCGGTAGGAGCTGCCGAGCGCGCGCGCAGCCGCGCTGATCGAACCGCTGTCGCGCAGTGTGCGCAGCAGATCGACCAGCGGGTTCGTGAGGGACGCACCGCGCTGGTCGGCCGGTGTGGCGGCGAAGCTGTACTCGAGATGGATGCCGCGGCGCGAGGTGCTCATGGGGACGAAGATACAACGAAGGACTGGCCTGCGCCCGCCGCGCCGGCCGGGTGGCTCACAGCCACAGCGCCGCGGCATCCGTGACCTTGTGCGCAGTGCTTTTTCACCGCCGCCGCCCCTGCAAAAAGAAAATGGCGAACCGCCGCAACCTTGGCCCCGCCATGACCCTCACCGTGTTCGCCGCAGACCTTTGCCACCGCCCACGCCGGGCATCCGCTCATCGCGCGCTGGCGCTGAGCGCGGCGCTGCTGCTGTCCTGCGCGCCGAGCGTTGCCGCCGACTTCAACGTGCTGGTCAGCAACGACCCGGCCGATGGCGCTCGCATTACGACCGCCGTCGCGCAGCCGGCGGCAGGCCTGTCCAAGATCGTCAACGCGACCGCGCGCATCGTCCTGTCCAACGACCTGAAGGACAGCATGCGTGCCACGCGCACCAGTGAAAACCAGATCATCATCGGCCCGGCCCACGTGATGGCCTCGGCCCTGAGCCACGGCTATGTGCTCGCGGCGGTGTCGGGCACGAGTGCGGCGTACGCGCTCGTCGCTCGGCCAGGCATCGCCAAGACCAGCGACCTCCACCAGATGCGTCTGTACCTGCCGCAGCAGGACTCGCTGCGCTCCTACGTGGCGCGCGGCCTGCTCGAGCAGGAGGGCCTGTCGATGAAGGCCTTGAAGAAGGTCGAGTACCGCAACACCAGCGGCGCCGGCCTGATCGCGCTGGAGCTGGGCATGACCGATGCCACCGTGGCCGAGGTCGGTGAAGCCGAGGCCTGGATCAAGGCCAACCCGGGCAAGGCGACGATCCTGGCCCGCAGCCAGAACATCCCCGGCGGCCTGGGCATGGCGATCCACAAGTCGATGCCCGCAGCAGAGCGCGAGCGCGTCGTGCGCGCCTTGCTGGATACGCCCTCCCCCTTGCAAGGCATCGCCAGCCTGCGCGCCACCGTGACCTCCAGCGAACAGGCCTACGCCTATGTGGCCTCGCTGGGCATCGTCACGCCCGACAAGCTGATCGGCGTGCAGCTCGTGAGCGCCGATCAGGTGCGCGACCTGATTGCCAAGCGCGCCAGCAGCGGCGTGGTCGTCGTCGATACGCGCTCGGCGCGCGAGTACAACGCCGAGCGCATCGCCGAGGCGGTGTTGGCGCCCTACGGCGAGAAAAGCCTGAAGGAGCGTGACTACGACGTCGCGCTGGACGACCTGACAGCGATCGCCAAGCTCGACCGCAACCAGCCGACCGTGTTCCTGTGCAACGGCGCCGAATGCTGGAAGTCGTACAAGGCCTCGCGCGAGGCGGTGAAGATGGGCTTCAAGGCGGTCTACTGGTTCCGCGGCGGCATGCCCGAGTGGCGCGCCCGCGGCCTGCCGACCCTGCGCGCCGAGAGCGTGGCGGTGCTGGAGAAGCGCTGAGGGGTGCGACAGCATTGCGCGCGTGCAGCCGCGCGCCGAGCATGCGAAGATGCCGCCACCATGATCCAGCTGCACTACTTTCCCGGCAACGCCAGCATGACGCCGCACCTCGTGCTGCGCGAACTTGGCCTGCCCTTCGAGCTCAAGCTGGTCGACCGCGCCAACAGCGCACACAAGAGTCCCGAGTACCTCAAGCTCAATCCGAATGGGCTGATCCCGGTGCTCGTCGATGGCGATCTGGTGCTGTACGAGACCGCGGCGATCGTGCTGCACCTGGTTGACACGCATCCTGCCGCGGGCCTGGCGCCGCCCGTCGGCACGACCGAGCGCGCCGAGTTTTACAAGTGGCTGGTCTGGCTGTCGGCCTCGGTGCAGTCGCAGATGCCGATCTATTTCTACACCGACCGCTATGTCGCGGCGGGCAACGCGGCCGGTGCGGCCGAAGTCAAGGCTGCCACGGAGAAACGCATCGAGGGCTTGGTCGACCAGATCGACACGCAGCTGGCCGCCCACGGCGGGCCCTGGATGATGGGCCAGTGCTACACGGCACTCGATCCCTACGTGCTGATGCTCTGCCGCTGGACGCGCGGCATGGCCCGCCCGGCCCGCACGCTGGCGCACATCGGCCCCTTCCTCGAGCGCATGCTGGCACGGCCCGCCGTGCAGAAGGTGTTCGAGGTTGAGAAGCTCAGCCCGCCCGCGGTCTGAAGTGAACCCACCCCCGTTGCGGCTTCGCCCCTCCCCCACAAGGGGGCGCCGCTGGCTGACCGGCAAAGCCGGATCCGCGGCGGCCGCTTGGAAACACACAGGTTCGTGCGTCGAGAGTGGCCATCGCCGCCATGGAAAACTGAGATGACGGCCCGGCGTTGGCCTGAGTTCGCGCCTGCGCTGGCGCTACAGCGCGCTGCTGCGGCTCAGGCGCTCGAGCCGCAACGCGATGTTCTGCTGCAGGTGCACCAGTTGCTGGCGCAGCAGCGGTAGTGCAGCCGCGTCGGTGCAGGCGTCGACCTGCGCTTGCAGCGCTGCGGCCTGGCGCATCAGTTCGACCTCCGGTGGCACAACACCGGCATCCTTCAGCACCTTCATGGCCATGCGCAACTCGGCCGGCGTCTCGTCGTAGCCGTCGCCGAAGCCAAGCGGCTTGCCGTAGCTCGGCGCGGCCTTGAGCTCGCCAGTCTGCTCGCTTTCGCGCAGCGAGCGCCCGATGTCGTCTTCGAGCAGCTGCAGGCGCTGGGCGCGCTTGTCTTCGGCATTCATATCGAGGCCCTCGCACTGCGATCCCCTAGCGCATCAATCCAATATTGTGTCAACGGCGTCACTGGCTTGGCCAGCACGCGCTCGTTGAGCAGCGCGCGCCCCAGGGCTTTGCGGCTGCCGCGGGCGCAGGCCGCGATCAGGGTCTGGTCGATCAGGTCGCGCTGCGCGTGGCTACCACCCAAGCGCCTGGACTGCCCGCGCGCTGCATAGAGCAGGTCTGCGGCAATGTCGAACTCGCATCGCGCAAATCCAAGCAGGCCGCGGGCCAGCGGCAGACCGACTTCGCGGGCCACGGCATGGTTGTCGCGGCGTGCATCCTCGGACGCCATGGCGCGCTCGGCGCAACGTGCGAGCCAATGCTCCGCGCCTGACATGTCGTCGCTCATCAGCATCGGCAGCAGCGCGTGCACGTCGTTGAAGGCATAGTGGCCCGCCGCGCCTTCGTTGCCCAGCGGCCAGGCGTTCAGCAGCGCGGCGCTGCGCGCGGCAACGTCAGCACCGAGCAGGTGCAGGCGCCACAGGGCCGACGCCGCATCGACGCGCTGCAAGCCGATCTCGAGCAGCTCGGCGGCCATGTGGCCGTCGAGCACACGCAGCGTGCCGGCGATGTCCAGGCCCTCGAGGCGGAACAGCGCGGTGTGCCACCACAGGTGCATGGCGAATCCGTTGCCTTCGGCCCAGTTGGGCCGGTGCTGGCGCAGCCAGGCCGAACCGTCGTCGAAGCGGCCCTGCATTTCCATCACATGCGCGACGCTGTGCACGGCCCACGGCGCGCGACCGTCCAATGCCAGCGCGCGCCGGCCGGCCTCTTCGGCCTGGTCGTGGCAATGGTTCTCTTCCAGGCCGAAGGCCCACAGCGCCAGCACATGCGGGTACAGCGGGTCGTGCTCGTCCCACTCGGGCAGCGCCCGCGCCGGGCGCGCGCGAAGGGCCAGGGTGTCGCCGCGGTAGAAGTCCCACAGCTGGGCCCATTGCAGCGCCAGCGCGTCGCGCGGATGGTCGATCAGCAACGCGTCCCAGGTGCGGCAGGCACTGGCCCAACGGCCGGCGAGTACCTGCTCGGTGGCTTCGAGCTGGGCTAGTTCGCGCGCCGGCGCACTCGCGCCGCTCAGAGCGCGCGCGGCTGCCAGGTGAGCCCGGGCTTCAGGCAGCAGGGAGGCCTCGGTCAGGCTGGCCAGGAAACCGGCCTTCATCGTGTGCGGCAGCGCCCAGCCGGGGTCGGCGGCGATTGCCGCGTCGAGGTCGTCGATCGGCGTGTCGTAGAACGACATCATTCGCCACAGCGCCACGTCGACAGCCGCACACGCTGCGGCCGATCGGCTGCCGACCGGGAGGCCGCGGGCGTCGTGCTGCGTCATGGCGTGGACTCTAACGCGCTTGCCTGAGCGCACTCAGGCCAGCATGGGCCACGCCCGCTGCGGCCCGCGCAACTGCTCCCAGGCGCGCGCCAGGCGCAATACGCCCAGGTCGTCGTGGCGGCGGCCGGCGATCTGCAGGCCGATCGGCAAACCGCTGGCGCCGGTGCCCGCATTGACCGACGCCGCGGGCTGCTCGCTCATGTTGAACGGCAGCGTGAAGGCGATGTGCTCGAACGGTCGCTCGGCGTCGTTCGACGGCATCGCCTGTTCGGCCGCGAACGCCACCTCCGGGCTCACCGGCGAAAGGACAAAGTCAAAGCGCTGGGTGGCGCGGACAGTGGCGTCGCGCAGCGTGCCCATCTGGCTGTAGCCGCGGAACACTTGCGCCGCGCTCAGCGTTTCGGCGCGCGCACTCCATTGACGGATGAACGGCAGCACGCGTGCCTGGCGCTCGACCGGCAGCGCCGAGATGTCGAGCCACGAGCGCATGCGCCAGAAATGGTCCATGCCCTCGGCCATCGAGCGTGTCGTGAACGGCGGCACCAGCTCGACCGTCGCACCGGCCGCCTCGAACGCACTTGCCGCGGCTTCGACTGCGGCGCGCACTTCCGGCGTGGCCGGCGTGCCCCAGCCGGCGTCGAGCCAGAGGCCGAGCTTGAGGCCGCGCAATTCGATGCCGAGTTCGCGCCACGCGATCGCCTGCCACGGCAGGCTCATCGCATCGCGCGCATCGGGACGCGTCAACACCGTCATGGCCAAGGCGGCGTCTTCGACCGTGCGCGTGATGGGCCCGGCCACGCGGCCGGGATAGGGCGGGTCGATCGGAATGCGGCCCAGGCTGGGCTTCAAGCCGAACACGCCGCACCAGCCGGCAGGCAGGCGGATCGATCCGCCTATGTCGGTGCCGATGTGGATCGGCCCGTAGCCGGCGGCGCAGGCGGCCGCGGCACCGGCACTGCTGCCGCCCGGGCTCTTGCGCAGATCCCACGGGTTGCGCGTCAGCTTGTGAAAGCTCGACAACCCCGAGGACAACATGCCGTAGTCGGGCATCGTGGTCTTGCACACGATCACGGCGCCGGCTTCGCGCAGGCGTGCCGCGGGCGGTGCGTCGGCCGCGGCCGGTGTGAGCACGGTGGCCGCCGTACCGAGCGGCACCGGCGTACCGCGCGTGGCAATGTTCTCCTTGATCGTGACGGGCACGCCATCGAGCTCGCGCGCCTGACCGCGCTGCCAACGCGCCTCGCTGTCGCGCGCCTGCTGCATTGCAGTCTCGGCGTCCAGCGCCCAGGTGGCGACGATCTGCGGCTCGCAGCGCTCGATGTGCGCCAGCAGCTCGCGCATCACGTCCACCGGCGAGGCCTCGCGCGCCGCGTACAGCGCGAGC
>JANOPR010000361.1:0-5511 GCA_031421955.1 Burkholderiales bacterium | reverse complement strand
GCGGCAATCAGCGCCTGACCATGACGCCGCACAACTTTGCGCTGGCCCCGGCCAACCGGCGCTTCTACCTCGTCGCCACGCCGGTGAGCTACGAGTGCAACCCAGCCACGCAGCGCCTGACACGCTACTGGGGCTACCCGGTGGCGGCGGCGCAGCCGGCCGCGTTTGGCGGCGCCAACTCGGCGCCGCTGGCCACGCGCATCAGTGCATGCCGCTTCAGCTACACCGCCACGGGCGGCGTCGGCGGCGGCGGGCTGCTGAGCATCTGGCTGCGCACCAGCCAGCCGGTCACGAACCTGGGGGCCGGCCAGGTCGAGTCTGCCGAGGCCGTGGTCGAGTTCAGCGTGCGGGAGGCGACATGAAGGGCTGCCAACGCGGTGTCTCGGTGGTGCTGATGCTCGCGCTGATCGTGCTGCTGGGCGGCATGCTGGTCTATACCGTGTCGTTGAGCAGCACGATGCATGCGGGTGCGGCCCGTGAGATCGGCGCCGCGCGCGCAGCGCAGGCGGCACAGGCGGGTCTGGAGTGGGGGCGCTTTCGCATCCGCATGGGTGCGGCGGCGAACTGCGCCGCGCTGACCAACCTGAACCTGCCGCTGGCCTCGGGGGCGCATCCGGTGAGCGTGCGTTGCACACTCACCGGCACGCACACCGAAGGCGCGGCAACCGTGCGCACGTACCAGCTCAGCGCGACCGCCTGCCGACCAGCCGCCGCCGGCGTGTGCCCGAATGCAGTGACCAGCACCGACTATGTCGAGGCCGTCTCCAGCGGCTCTTCGGAACGCTGAAGTCGATCGCCCGTCTCAGTGATCCATTGCGCTGCGCGCCACCCGCGACGCATGAAACCCTCGTATGCCTCGGTTGTCGACGGGCGGGCCACTATGCCCTTTGAACAACCGCTCGTCGGCGGGCCGTGGCGCGGCAACGGGGCACCCGGGCAGCGCACAACGCTCAGGTGAGGCGGTCTTCGCTGCGCTCAGACTACCCTGGCCTGGCAGGCCGCGCCGGGCCAGAGGCCCGGCCGCTCGCCAGGCACAAGCGGTCCACTGGACCGTTTGTGTCCGGGGCTCGCCTGCTCGGGTCCGTGGCCCAGTCGCGCAACTCCCTCCGTTCGCTGCGCTCACTGTGGTCGAACAGGCGCGCCGAGTCAGTCCACGAAGCGCGCTGCGCGCACGGGCCCCGCACCCTGTGCTGCTTGGCGCCTCACATGCGCGCTGTGCACTGCCCGGGTGCTCCGTTACAGCTGCCATCGTGGCGGGTGGTTCGTCGAACACCCTCCATACTGCCGGCAAGGCGGCGGGCGCGGCTTGGGCCGGGCGAATTGGCGCCGCCGAGAAGCACAGGCTTGCTGGCCGCGCGTGCAGCGCGCTTCGTGAACTGACTCGTTGCAGCTGCTTGAGCGCAGTGAGCGCAGTGAGCGCAGCGAACGCAGCGAGTTCTGCAACGGGGCCAGCAAGCCGAGCATCGCAGGGAACCCGCAGCGAAGCGAAGGGCCAGCCGTCTGAGTCCGGCCGAGGCTGCGCCCGCCGCCTTGCACTCGCCGATGCCTGCGTCAGAAAGCAGGCACACGCAAACACGTGCAATGGGCCGAAACCTGCCACCGGATACGAAGTGAGTCTCATCCAAGTGACCCATTGCGCATTGCGCGACGCTCGACGCATGAACCGCTGAACCCACGCGGCAGCGGCGAAGCCGCTTCTCGGATGGTTCACTTCATCCTCCGCCGCGTAGCGTGTAGAGGTCGAAGTAACGCATGAAGTCCTGGCGCGCGGCCGCGCTCACGTCGACGAACTCGAACTCGACGCGCAGTCGCGGCAGGCACACCAGTGCGATCTGACGCGCCGGCAAGGTCTGCCAGCGCAGCGTGAGCCGGCCCGCGTCGATGGCCACGTCGGCACTCGCGGTCGACAGATCAACCTCGCGCCCGCGCACGGCGCCCGGCAGCCACCGCGTCAACTCGGCTTCGGTGCAACCCATCTCGCGCTCGAACTGCGCGGCGTACCCGGCCTGCACCCGCCTCAGCCCCCACCGATCGGCGGCCAGATGGCCAGTACGTCGCCCTCCTTGGGCACGAAGCTCAGGCGCTGCTCGGGCGGCACGTACACGCCGTTGACGAGCACCAGATGGACCAGCTTTTCCGGCAGGCCGAACGGCTCGATGATTTTCGAGATCGGCGTGCCCTCGGCGATGTCGAGCGGGACCTGATTGCTGCGCCGCGCGTCGGCCGGCAGGTGTTGCGTCAGGCTGGCGTAGAGCTTGAAGGTGATGCGCATGCGCCGATGATGCCTGCAGTGTCAGGCCGGCGCCGGGCCGTCCCAAGCGGCCTGAGATCCCCTCGGGGGACGCGAGCGCAGCGAGCTTGGGGCCGTCATTTCAGCCCTTCACCAAGGCGTGGGCTTGCTGCGCCTGTGCGCAGGCCAGGTAGGCAGGCATCAGCTGGGTCGGGTCCTCGAGCAGGCGCTGCTTCCAGCCGCCCAGCCTGACCTGGCCTTCGACCAATCCGCGCATCACGCCGACATGGTCGGTCCAGCCGATGCTGTTGCAGCCGACCAGGCAGTCGCCATGGAATTGCAGGCTCAGGTGGCGCCCGCCCCGGTCACCGTTGCGGTCGGTGAGTTCGACATGCTCGCCACCGGCCACGCCCTGCCAGTTGCCGAAGCTGGTCGAGATCAGCCCCAGGGTGTCGAGCACGTTGATCTGCGTCACGCCGCGCAGCTCGGTCGGGCGGCCGACCATGTTCAGCGCCGCCACGCGGGCTTGCTCAGCGGCGTTGGGCTGGATCGCGCTGACGATCGTCTTGCCTGAGACCTTGTCGAAGGCCTCGGCGCAGTCGCCTGCGGCATAGACGCCGGCGACATTGGTCTGCATGTGTTCGTCTGTCAGCACGCCGACCAGGCACCTGACGCCCGAGTCTTCGAGAAAGCCGATGTTCGGGTTGACGCCGGTGGCGCTGATGACGAGATCGCACTCGATGCTCTTGTCGTCGGACAGGCGAACCCTGAGCCCGGAACGGGCGACTTGCGCGCCCTTCGGCGCGTGGGCTTCGATGGCCGCGACCTTGGTCCCGGTGAACACGCGCACGCCCTTGGCTGCGCACCAGTCCTTGATCATGCCGCCGGCGGTCGGGCCCATCATGCGCGGCACCATGCGGTCGCCCATCTCGACCACGGTCAACTCGACGCCGCGCGCAGCCAGCGACTCCATGATGATGCAGCCGATGAAGCCCGCGCCCATCTGCAGCACGCGCGCGCCCTTGGTGGCCCGCTCGGCGATGGCGCGCGCGTCTGCAAGAGTCCAGCAGGGGTGCACGCCGGGGCTGTCGATGCCGGGAATCGGCGGGCTCGACGGGCTCGCACCGGTGGCGATCAGCAGCCGGTCGTAGCGCAGCGCGCGGCCGTCGTCGAGCATGACGCTGCGCGCCGTCGTGTCCACCGCGGTGGCACGCCGGCCGCGCTTGACGACGATGCCCAGCGACTCGTAGTGGTCCTTGCCGTGGCGCAAGTGCGTGCCGGCCTCGTCGATGTTGCCCATCAGCAGGTAGGGAATGGCCATGCGCGAGTACGGCGCTTCGGGCTCGTCGCCGACGATCAGGATGTCGTCGCCGGGCGCCTGCTTGCGAATCGTTTCAGCGGCGATGACACCGGCGGGGCCGGCGCCGAGGATCACGTGTTTCATGGTCAGGCCCTGTATTGCTCCCTCGCCCCATTGGGCAGAGGGAGAAAGTCCGCTACAAACCGAGCCGCGTGCGCGTGGCCGCGGTCAGCGTGCCGTCGGCATTCCAGCCGCGCGCCTGGTAGTACAGCGGCAGCATTTCGGGCAGCATGCTCTTCAGGCCCTTGGCGGGTCCCGTCTTGACGCCCTCGTTGAGCAGGCGCGGCGGCAGGCTGTCGTCCTTGGCAGTGAACCCGGCCTTGTTGTTGAAGTCGCGCTCCATGTTCCAGATGCGCTCACCGATCAGGCTCAAGTTCTCCAGCGTGAACTCCGGGCCGCAGGCCGCCGCCACCTGCGGCGCCACGTCGGCCAGGCCCCAGGCGAAGCTGGTGAAGATGCACAGCCCGGCCGAATCGAAGGTCGCGGTCGCGTCCTGGAAGGCCTTGACCAGATCGGGCTTGCCCTCGGAGACCAGCGGGTCGGTCTTGATCGGGATGCCGAACACTTCGGAGGCCACGGTGTAGCCGCGCAAGTGGCAGGCGCCGCGGTTGCTGGTGGCGTAGGCCAGGCCCATGCCCAGGAAGCCGCGCGCGTCGTAGGCGGGGAATTCCTGCCCCTTGACGCTCATGCTCAACTCGGGGTGGCCGTACTTGGCGGTCAGGCGCTTGCTGCCTTGGCCGATCTCACGCCCGAAGCCCACGCCGTTGGCGGTCATGTCGGCCAGTTCGCACAGCGCCTTGGCCGAGCCGAAGGGCGCTTCGATGCCGAGCTCCTTCGTGCTGATCACGCCCATCTCGTACAACTCCATCACCGCGCCGATGGTGGCTCCGAAGGTGATCGGGTCCATGCCTTGCTCGTTGCAGATCATGTTGGCGTACTGCAGCGCTTCGAGGTCGTCGACGCCATTGGCCGCGCCCAGCGCCCATGCCGCTTCGTACTCCAGGCCGCCGGTGGCGCCGAAGTATTGCGGCTTGTTCTCGACCGAGAAGTGTGTCGGATCGATCTTGCTGATGCGCCCGCAGGCGATCGTGCAACCGAAGCAGGCCTGGTTCGTCACCAGCTGCGCCTTGCCGTCGCTCTTGCGTGGCGCGGCCATGGCTTCGGCGCCGATGTCCTTGGCGCCCTCGAACTGGCTGTCGCGGTGGTTGCGGGTGGGCAGCGCGCCCATCTCGTTGATCACGTTCATCAACACCTGCGTGCCATAGGTCGGCAGGCCCTGGCCCGTGACCGCGTGGTCGGCCAGGATCTTCTTCTTCTCGTACGTGACCTTCATGAACTCCTTGGGGTTGTCGATGTTGCCGACTCCCAAGGTGCCGCGCACCGCGATCGCCTTCAGGTTCTTCGCGCCCATCACGGCACCCACTCCCGAGCGGCCGGCGGCGCGGTGCAGGTCGTTGACGACGGCCGCGAACAGCACCTGGTTCTCGCCGGCCTTGCCGATGCTCGAGACCCGGATCAGCGGGTCCTGGTGCTGCTTCTTGATTGTCTCTTCCGTCTTCCAGACGCTCTGGCCCCACAGGTGCGCGGCGTCGCGCAACTCGGCCACATCGTCTTCGATGAACAGGTACACCGGCTTGGCGGACTTGCCCTCGAAGATGACCATGTCCCAGCCGGCCATCTTCAGCTCCGCGCCCCAGTAGCCGCCCGAGTTCGAGCAGGCGATGGCGCCGGTGAGCGGGCCCTGGGTGACCACCGTGTAGCGCCCGCCCGTCGAGGCCATCGTGCCGGTCAGCGGGCCGGTGGCCCAGATGATCTTGTTGGCCGCCGACAGCGGATCGACCTTCGGGTCGACCTCGTCGACGATGTACTTGGTGGCCAGGCCGCGCGAGCCCAGATAGGCGCGCGCCCAGTCCATGTTCAG
>JANOPR010000360.1:0-5607 GCA_031421955.1 Burkholderiales bacterium | reverse complement strand
AACGTGCAGCAGATCAGCTTCAACCAGAGCCATGAGCGCAACCCGGTCATCCGGCCCAACGGCGACATCATGTTTGCGCGCTGGGAGCACGTGGCCGACCGCAACCGCTTCGCCGTCTTCCGCAGCAAGCCCGATGGCACCGACATGTTCGTGCTCTACGGCGCGCAGAGCCCGGGCAACAGCTTCCTGCACCCGCGCGACATGGACCCCCAGGGGCGTTACGCGGGCCAGGTGGTGTCGTCGCTGATGTCCCTCTCGGGCACGCGCGAAGGCGGCGCGTTGATGTTGATCGACGCGGCCAACTACTCCGAGCAGAACACACCGGCCAACCGCGCCGTGGCGTTGTCCGGCGGCCAGTCGCAGTTCACCGACCGCTCGCTGAACATGGGCCGCGGGCTGTCGACGTTCGGCCGCGTGACCACGCCGTTCCCGTTGTGGGACGGCACCGACCGCGTGCTGGTCTCATACCGTCCCTGTGAAGTCACGCGCAACGGCAACGTGATCCCCTGCGCAAACTTGACGCAGGTGGAGCTGGATCGCCTGAACAGTGAGCGCTCGATGGCCGAAGCCGCCACCGACGCGGTCCAGGACAACGCGCCGCCGGCCTATGCGGTCTATATGTACGACCCGCGGGTGCAAACCTGGCTGATCGTGGCCGCGCCGCCGACCGGCTTCATGTACACCGACCCGGTCGCCCTGCAAGCGCGGCCCGAGCCCGCCGCCACGCAGCCGACCACGATCGACGCCACGCTTGCGGCGCAGAACATGGCGCTGATCGAAGTGCGCAGCGTCTACGACACCGACGGCCTGCAACGCATGGGCGAGGCGATGGTCGTCGCCGCCGACCTGCCGCCAGGCTGCGCCCGAGGCATCGCGCAAACCGCGCCGGTCGACACGGCCGACACCCGCGCCAGCGTCGCCGACCTGGCGCGCATGAAGGATCCCGCTGACGCGGCCTACCACTGCGCCCCCGCGCGCATGGTGCGTGCCACCCGCGCCGTGGCGCCCACCTCGGGCATGACCGGCATGCGCGAAGCCATCGGCGAGACCGAGTTCGAGCCGCAGCAGATCCTGGGCTACGCCCCGGTCGAGCCCGACGGCTCGTTCAAGCTGCTGGTGCCGGCCGACACGCCGCTGGCGCTGTCGATCCTGGACGCCAAGGGACGCGCGCTGCAGACCCACCTGAACTGGATCCAGGTGCGCCCGGGCGAGCGCCGCACCTGCGACGGCTGCCACAGCCCGCGCCGCGGCGCCGCGCTCAACAGCGGCGTGGTCGTCAACAGTATGCCGGTCAGCCTGCGCACTGCCCTGTCGAGCCAGCACCAGTCGGGCGAGACCATGGCCTCGTTGCGTACCCGCCTGGACGCGACTGCGCTGAACCTGGGCGCTGACCAACTGTTCAGCGACATCTGGGCCGACACCGGCCGCGCCGGCATCCAGGCCCGCACGCCGATCACGGTTCGCTACACCGGCAACCCCAATGCGGCGGACGACCTGGCCACGGCCGTGCCGACCAACGGCATCATCAACTATCCCGACCATGTCGCGCCGATCTGGGCCCGCGCCCGCGGCACGAACGGCGCCAACACCTGCACCGGCTGCCACGCCGACCCGGCCCGCCTGGATCTGCGCTCGAGCTTTGGTGGCAGTGGCCGCATGGTCTCCTACGACGAACTGCTGCTCGGCGACCCGGTCATCGACCCGGCCACGGGACTGCCGGTGACGCGGCTGGAAGACGGCGTGCCCGTGATCGTGCGTGGCCCGGCCCTGGTCGACAACATGGCCGGCGGCGCCAACGGCATTGCCCGCTCGAGCCGCCTGGCCGAGATCCTGTTTGGCGAGCTGCTGAAGAGCAACGCGGCGGCGCGCACCGCGCACCCGAATCCGCCCGGCACGGCGCCCAACCACGCCACCCTGCTCAATGCCGCCGAGAAGCGCCTCATCACCGAGTGGATGGACCTGGGCGGTCAGTACATGAACGACCCCAGCCGCAGCACCAACGTGCGCCGCGTGGCCGCGCTGAACCAGGCTTCGTTCGAAGCCAACGTGCTGCCGGTCCTGCGCGCGAGTTGCGTCGGTTGCCACCAGCCGACCGGCAATTCGGGCGCGTCGCAAACCGGCCAGTCGTTCCTGCGCAACCGCTTCGTGCTGACCGGCAACGCCGAAGGCGACTACAACGTGACGCTGACGATGGTGACCGACACCTGCAACGCGGCGGCCAATCCTCTGCTGCGGCGGCCCTCGACGGTGCCGCATCCCGACGGCAACGTCGGGCAGACCGTACCGACGCTGGCGCCAGGCAGCGCGGGTTACGCCGCCATCTCAGCCTGGATCACTGCAGGATGCACGCCCTGATGCTTGGACGCGCAGCACTTCCGGGGGCAGCGCTGGTCGCTGCCCTTTCCTCTGCCTGCGGTGGCGGAGATGGCAACCCGCTGGGCAATCCACCCAACGTGCAGAACCCGCCCGCCACTGGCGGGCAACGTCTTTCGTTCGTCTACTTTCAGAAGTGCATCAACCCGATCTTCCTGGCGCAGTTGCAGATCAACCAGGGCGGCACGGTCTCGACCAACACCTGCGCCTCCTCGGGCTGCCATGACAACACCACCGGCACCGGCGGCGCCTTCCGCGTGGTGCAGACCGCAGCGAGCGTGAACCTGGCCGACCCGGCCAACACGCCCGACGTGGTGCGCGCTGGCGACATGTACAAGAATTTCTTTTCTGCGCAAGGCTCCAGCGTGATCGGCTCGCCGGTGCAAAGCCGGATGCTGACCAAGCCGCTCACGCTCAACGTGTTGCACGGGGGTGGCCTGATTTTTGCTGACCTGAACGATGCCAATGCCCGGCTGCTTGCCTTCTGGATCGGCCGACCGATGCCGCTGGGGCAGGACGAATTCAGCAGCTCGGCCAACAGCATGTTCACGCCCGCGGATCCCGCCACCGGTTCCTGCAACACGCAATGATCAACGCGACGCTACGACGCTCTGCCGCGACCCTATGCTGGCTGCTGGCGCTGCTGGCGCCCGCCTACGCGCAGGGGCCCGCCCCCACGGTGGTCAGCGAACGGCTGACCGTCGCCGACCCTTTTCTGGAAATGCGCACCGGACCGGGCCGCGGCTACCCCGTGTTCTTCGTCGTTGCGCGCGGCCAGTCAGTGGTGGTCGAGTTGCGCCATACCGACTGGTACAAGGTGCGCGCCGAGGGCGGGCGACTCGGCTGGGTCCATCGCGGCCAACTCGAGTCCACGCTGACCGCGGCCGGCAGCACCAAGACCTTCCGCGACATCGCCCTGGACGACTATCTGGCCCGGCGCGTGCAGATGGGCGGCGCCTGGGGCCGCTTCAAGTCCGAGCCGATGTTGAAGCTGTGGACCAGCTACAAGCTGTCGGACACGCTGTCAATCGAAGGTGATGTCGGCCAGGTCCAGGGCGTCTTCTCCGGCACCAACTTCTGGCACCTGTCGCTGCACAGTGAGCCGTGGAGCGACCGGCGGCTGTCGCCGTTCTTCGGCGTGGGCCTGGGCCAGTTCAAGAACTTCCCCAACCAGAGTCTGGTCGGCGCCACCATCACCGACGCCAAGCTGGCCCACGCCATCGTCGGAGCGCGCTACTACCTGAGCGAGCGCTTCGTGCTGCGCGCCGACTGGTCGATCTACACCGCGTTCGTCTCCGACCAGCGCAGCACCGAGTACCGCGCCATCACCGCCGGCGTCTCGTTCTTCTTCTGATTCATCCCACCGCGAGCCCACAACATGAACAAGATCTCATTGGCCTGCTTCTCCGTGCTGGCCCTGCTCGGCAACAGCAGCGCCTTGGCACAACAAACCCCGCGCCCCGACAGCAACCAGGTGGTCGTTCCAGAGGTCGAACGGCGCGAGATCAAGCTGCCCAAGTTCCCGTCCAAGGACATCGCCGTCGGGCTGTTCGGTGGCACCTACGCGACGCAGAACTTCGGCGCTGCCGCGGTGGTCGGTGCGCGCCTGGGCTACCACATCACCGAGGACTGGTTCGTCGAGGCCACGCTGGGTCAGAGCAAGGTCAGCGACGAGGCTTTCCGCCAGGTGCTGCCCGGCGGCATCTTCGTCACCAGCAAGGAAACGCTGAAGTACTACAGCGTCTCGGCGGGCTACAACCTGCTGCCCGGCGAGGTCTTCCCGACCGCCAAGCGCGCCAAGGCCACCGCCATCTACCTGGTGGCCGGCGTGGGCAGCACCAAGTTCAACGACCAGCGCAGCCAGACCATCAGCTTCGGCCTGGGCGGGCGCCTGCTGCTGACGGACCGCGCGGCGGTGCAGTTCGACATCCGCGACCACGTCTTCTCGCTGGACCTGCTCGGCCGGCGCCAGAGCACGCACAACCTCGAGTTGACCGGCGGCTTCACCTACTACTTCTGAGCGCGCCATGAGCAAGCTGAACTTCATCGCGCGCTGGCTGCTGACCACGCTGCTGGTGGGCGCCGCGAGTGCCGCATCGGCCGCCGTGCAACTCTCGGCCAACGCGCCCGACTTCACACTGCGCAGCGTCGGCGGCACCAACCTGCGCCTGGCCGAGCAACGCGGCCAGGTCGTCATGGTCAACTTCTGGGCCACCTGGTGCACGCCCTGCCTGCAGGAGATGCCGCACCTGAGCCGCCTGTACGAGCGTTACCGCGCGTCGGGTTTCGTGCTGCTGGGCGTGAACATCGACGACGACCCGCGCGCCGCCACGGCCCTGGCCACCAAGCTCGGGCTGCGCTTCCCCGTGCTGCTCGACACCGACAAGAAGGTCAGCCGTATCTACGACATGAGCGCGATGCCAGCCACCCTGCTGATCGATCGCGATGGCCGCGTGCGCCATATCCACCGCGGCTACCGCGACGGCGTCGAGAAAACCTACGAGGAGCAGGTGCGCAGCCTGTTGAAAGAGTGACCACCCCGGTTGCGGCTTCGCCGCTCCCACTCAAGGGGGCCGAGACCCGCGGCTCCGAGCCGACCTGCGTCGGCTTGGACGGGCCGTGGTGTGGCCGCGTCTCGCGGCCACGCGGCCTGCAAGGCACGCTGGCGGACCGGCAGAGCCGGATCCGCGGCGGTTGCTCGGCCATTGCTTTGCTGGCCGCCACCCTGCTCGGCGGCTGCGCCCTGCCCCAGCCCTGGGTCAAGCCCTACGAGCGCGAGCGCCTGGCCGATCCGATCATGCGCTTCAACCGCGACGCGCTGGCTGCCAAACACAGCGAGCATGTGCGCGACATCCGCGAAGCCGCGCGCGGCGCGACCGGCGTGCAGGGAGGCGGCTGTGGCTGCAAGTAAGCACACCACCCGACTGCTCGCCGCGCTGGCCGGCTTGCTCGGCGGCGTCTTTGCCACGCCCGCCGCGCGCGCCGTTACCTTGCCCGCCGACCGTGCCGAGGCCTTGATCCATGTCTACTCCGGCGGTGGCGTCACCGCTTCGGGCCCCGCCGTGCTGGTGCGCAAGAGCCTCGCCGACAAGGTCTCGCTGACCGGCTCGTTCTACGTCGACGTGGTGAGCAATGCCTCGATCGACGTCGTCACCACCGCCAGCCCGTACAAGGAACGCCGCAACGAATTCGGACTCGCGCTGGACTATGCGGTGCGCGACTCGCTGCTCACGC
>JANOPR010000359.1:0-1543 GCA_031421955.1 Burkholderiales bacterium | reverse complement strand
CGTGCCGAGATGCGGTGCCCCATCGTGCTGGCCACGATCGTGCCCAGGCCCAGGCCGACGAAGCTGAGCCCGATCTGCGACTCGTTCAGGCCCAGCGTGCGCGTCGCAAACAGGATCTGCGGGCCGGCCTGCGCTTCGTGCGCGGCACGCCGCTGCTGGTGACGATGGCCATCACGGTGGGCCTGTGGCAGATGGCCCACCACGCGGCGGTCGTGGTGCAGATCCTGTTTGCAACGCGAACGCTGGGCTTGAACGTATCGCAGATCGGACTCAGCTTCGTCGGCCTGGGCCTGGGCACCATCGTGGCCAGCACGCTGGGGCACCGCATCTCGGCACGCGGGGGGCCCGGCCCCAGCCTGCTGCTCGGGCTGGCGGTGTGTGGCGCGGGCTGGTTGCTGCTGGCGTTTGCGCCCCCCACCACCGTGGGGCGAATGATGTTCGTGGCCATGCTGGTCTGCTTTGGCTTTGGCGCCGTGCTGATCTTCATCAACTTCCTGGCCTTGCGCCAGGCGGTCACGCCCGCGCCGCTGCTGGGTCGAATGACCAGCACCATGCGCTGGCTGATCCTGCTGCCCGCGGGCCCCGGGGCCTTGATTGGCGGCTGGCTGGGCGAGCATGTCAGCTTGCGCGCATCGCTGGCCTTCGCCGGCGCGGCGGCGCTGCTGGTCGCGCTGGTGGCCTGGCGCCACCCGTTGCTGCGCGGCGTGCGCAAGTTGCCCGCGCCGGACTCTGTCGACGAGCAGCTCGGCGCCGAGGCCCTGGTGACGCTGCCCGCCAGCCCCGCCGGCGCGCGCTAAGGGCCAGACCCGGCCGGTGGGAAGCGATCGACGGCGTCGGTGATCAGGCCGTCCAGGCCCAGCGCCAGCAGCCGGCGCGCGGCGTCATCGTCGTTGACGGTGTAGGCCAGTGCGCGCATCCCGGCTGCATGCAGGCGCTCGACCAGCGCCGCGTCCAGGAGTGGGTGGTGGGCGACGACCGCCACGCAGGCCAGCGACTGCGCGCACTCGAACCAGCCCTCCCACAGTGCATCGAGCAGCAGGGCGCGCGGCAGCGCCGGCGCGGCCTCGTGCGCGGCCTGCAGTGCCGGCGGCTTGAACGAGCTGAGCAGCGGCGGCAGCGGATCGTGCAGCCACAGCCGGGCCGCCTCGTGCGCGACGATGCGCCCGGTGCGCTCCTCGTGGCCGGGGGTGGGCTTGATCTCGATGTTCAGCGCGAAGCGATTGCGCCGTACGTAGCGCGCAATCGCGGCCAGCGTGGGCATCGGCTCGCCGGCATAGCGCCGGCTGTGCCAGCTGCCGGCGTCGAGCTGTGACAGGTCGCTCCACGGCCGCTCGCCAGCCACGCCAGCGCCGTTGGTCGTGCGCTCGAGCGTCGCGTCGTGGAGCAGGAACGGAACGTCGTCGCTGCTCAGCTTGACGTCGCACTCGAACGCGGTGTAGCCGTGTTGTGCCCCCAGGCTGAACGCCGCCAGGGTGTTCTCCGGCGCCAGCTTGCCTGCGCCGCGGTGGGCGATCCACAGCGGGTACGGCCAGGGCGCGCTCAT
>JANOPR010000358.1:0-1633 GCA_031421955.1 Burkholderiales bacterium | reverse complement strand
GCAGCGGCGCACGCACTTGACGATGTTCTCGGCCGCGCTCTGCGCACCGGTGACGATGTGCACCTTGACCTCCAGGCGCCCGCCGCTCATGCCGATCGGCTCCTTGACCTCGTGGCCGTCGATGACGAATTCCTGCGGCTCGACCAGCAGCAGGCGCTGGTCGTTGGGAATGTGGATGGCCTTGGCGGTTTCGACCACGCGTGCGACGTCGATCTGCGTCACTTCCTTGTCGCGCACGATGACCATGCCGGTCGAGTTCTGGCCGCGGATGTGGCCGCCGGTGATGCCGGTGTAGACGCGGGTGATCTTGCAGTCGGCCATCAGCTCGGCCTCTTTCAGCGCCTGCTGGATCGACTGCACGGTGGCGTCGATGTTGACCACGACGCCGCGCTTGAGGCCATGCGAGGGAGCGATGCCCAGGCCGGCCACACGCAGCGCGCCGTCGGGCAGCACCTCGGCGACCACCGCCATCACCTTGGAGGTGCCGATGTCCAGCCCCACCACCAGCTCCTTGTATTCCCTTGCAGCCATCTCGTGTGTCCTAGGTTGTCAACGCGGCGCGTTGTTGCTGGCTGCAGCCAGCGAAGTCGTCGACACACCGCGCAGTCGCAGCGCGTAGCCGTCGGGGTGGCGCAGATCGGCCGCGAGCAGCGCGCGCGGGCCTGCGCCGGCGCTGGCAAAACGCTGCTGCACCTGGCCCAGCGTGCGCACAAAGCGCGCGGCGCGCCCGACCACTTCGGCCTCGAGCCCGCGGCCGAGTTCGATGGCAGCGCCACTGTCGAGCTCGGCGCGCCAGGAACCGCGACTGGACAGGCGCAGGATCTCGATGCGGGCGTCGATCGGCGACAAGGCCTCGGCCAGCCTGCGCTGCATGCTCAGCATCGCCTGCGAGCTGCCGCTGGGGCCCGACAGCGTCATCAGAGCCTCGTCCTCGACATCGCCGAGGTTGGCGTCGAAGACCTCGCCGTGGCTGTTGACCAGGCGCTCGCTGCCGCCTTCGCCTTGCCACAGTGCAGCGGCGTGGTGCTCTTCGAGCGCAACCGCCAGGCCGTTGGGCCAGACCCGGCGCACCACGGCACGCCGCACCCAGGGCACCGACTCGAACGCGGCGCGGCCGCGGTTGAGGTCGAAGCTGAAGAAGTTGCCGCTCAGCTGCGGCAGCGCGTTGGCGCGCAGCGTGGCCAGGTTGCTGCGTGCCAGTTCGGCCTCCAGCGTGATCGAGCGGATCGTGAACAGCGGCGCGCGCGTCAGCCAGACCACCAAGGCCGCAGCCAGCACGAGCGCGGCGAGCGTGAAGATCAGCAGCGACACGCCGTTCATCACGCGCACATCGACCGGCGTCTCGGTCGGCGCGCGGTTGCGGGTGTTGCGGCTGCGGGCCATGGCTCAGGCACCTGCCTTGGCATCGTCCAGGCGCGCACTGGCCAGCAGCTGCAGGCACAGCGCCTCGTAAGGCGTGCCGGCCGCGGCCGCCGACTTGGGCACCAGCGAGTGGCTGGTCATGCCCGGCGAGGTGTTCATCTCTAGCAGGAAGGGCCGGCGGTCGGCGGCGCGGATCATCAGGTCGGCGCGACCCCAGCCGAGGAGGCCGAGATCCAGCGCATCGTGCTCGCGGCGTACCGCTCGCTGGGCT